>JBDTOH010000442.1:0-5051 GCA_039933355.1 Gemmatimonadota bacterium
AGATCGTCGATTCCTGCTTCGCGACGCCTTTGACCACTTCGACCAGATTGGGAATCAGGTCGGCGCGCCGCTGGAGCTGGACCTTCACCTGGCTCAGCGCGCTGTTGACGGCCTCGTCCTTCTGCTGGATCGTGTTGTAGCCGCAACCGGTCACGGCGGCGACGACCAAGCTCAAAGCCACGACACTCCGAGTACTGCGCATCAGTTCCCTCCAACGTGGAATTGGTCTACATACTGCAAGGCTGCCTCGACGGCGGCAAGGTATGCCAGGAATTGGTCGGAGCCCGGGCCCTTTTCTCCCCGCCGGGCTTCGTACCACCGCGCGACGACCGTATCGTCGAAGCCCATTCGCTCGCCCGCCGCACGAAGCGCCGCGACAGTCTCCACCGGCGGCGCGGACCCGCTCAAGGCGACCCCGACCCGAAGCAGGATCGCGATGGTCGCGATGCTCTGGATCCCAACCCGCGCGACCTCGTCGGGCGAGGAGTGAAAGAGCGCATAGCCTTGGCGGAGCCGGAGCAGTTTTCCGCGGAGCTCGCGTTCGAGCGCCCGGCGAAGATCCGCCTTGGAGACCGACAGAGCCGACACCGGATCGGGGCCGCGGAGCGCGACATGAGACACCTGCATATCGGTGATCTCGATCGGGAACGCGTCCGCGGCACGATTCCATTCCGCCGTGGTAAAGAGAAGGGGTGGAGTCCGAGTTTTCCCGACGAGCAGCTCGAAGGGACCGCCGAGCCGGGCGAGCACATCCGGCGTGAGGCTTGGAACGATCAAGAGCAGATTGATGTCCGATTGCTTCGGGACGTGCTCCATCCGGGCGGCCGAGCCATAGAGCACGGCGGAATAGCCGATGCCGAGCGCACCGTGGGCCGCCTCGAGAAACGGATCCACCACCTGCTTCACGTGGCTCTGCATCAGAAATCTCCTCCCGAACCACCGCCGCTGAACCCGCCGCCCCCACCGAAGCCGCCAAACCCCCCGCCACCACCCCACGAGCCACCACCGCCGCCCCGCCGTCCGCCACCCAAGAGCCCGCCCAGGATGATCGGCCCCCAGCCACCGCCGAAACCTCCGCCACCTCGTGGACCGCGGCCCGATCGGGACAGCACGGCGAATACAAGGACGACGATCAAGAGCAGGAAGTACTTTGGGTTGCTCGAGCGATTGTCTTGCCGTTGACGGATACTCTTGTCCCCGGAAGCCAATACCGAGTCCGTGACACCCATCCCCCTCGCGATGAGGGCGGCAAGCTGATTGACGCCGGCCTCGAGGCCGGGGCCATAGTCGCCCCCAGCGAAGCTCTGGCGCATGGCGGTCTGAATCCGGCCCGCCAGCGCGTCGGTGACGATGCCTTCGAGGCCCTGGCCGGTTGCGATGAAGAGATGCCCCGAGCCCGTTCTGTTCTCCAGGCGAGGCACCAGCAGGACCACCAAGCCGGCGTTGCGGCGCTGGTCGCCGATCTGGGCGTCGGCACCGACTTTCCACGTCCGTCCGATCGCGAGCGCTACGTCCGCCGGAGCGTAGTCGCCGATCCTCGGAAGGGTCACGATGGCCATCTCGGCGCCCGTGAGCTGGCGAAGGCGAGCCGCCGTTGCCTCGATCCGGGTGCGGACATCGGGCGGCACGATCCCAGCGACGTCCGTGACATAGCCGGTTGGCCGGGCTGGAACGAGCGAATCGATGCCTTCGCGCTGGGCTGCGAGCGGCAATGAGGCGCATTGTAGCGCCGCAACCAGCAGGATAGCTTGCCTCGGTGTCACCACGTGCACTGCTTTCGCTTCTCCTAGTCCTCGCCGCCTGCGATCCTCCCAGGGCAGCGGTTCGGCTCTCGATTCCGGGGCTCGACGGCGCGGAAACGCTGCTGCCGGGAATCGTCCTGACGTTCCTGCCTTACAATCGCGACAGTGTCATCACCGCCCTCGAGGCTCGGGCCAAACCTCGCCCGAATACGGAGGCCCTGGATTCTTTGTTTCGGGCCTTCCGCGGCCCCTTCACGGCGCTGGTCCTGGCCACCCGTGACCACGACGTGCTCCAGTCCCGGCTCGATTCGCTTCGGCGGCTGCCGGCGGCCCCCGGGCAGGTCAAGGCGGTGGCGGCCGTCCACGATTCACTCCGGTCGCTGGCCTCCAGGCTGGCCCAGGCACGAGGCGCCGTCGACACCGCTCGGCGCGCGCTGTGGCCTACAATGGACAGTCTGCGCGGCGAATACAAGGCGTGGGAGCGTATCGCGCACCGGGGTTACGATAGTATCGTTAAGCGCTATTTGGGAACTCAATTCGTCAACACGGTCTCGGATACCACGGGAACGGACGGGTGGGCGGTGATCGATCTCACCAATGGAGACTGGTGGGTGACGGCCCGCGCCATCGATCCCAAGGATCCAAACGCCGAGTGGTATTGGAATGTCCCGATCACACGGGACACGATATTCCTGAACCCCCGCAACGGACATAACCGTCCGAGGTATTGAGAATGAGGTTGAGCCTGATCGCGCTGGGTCTCGCCGGAATCTCGGCGAGCTTGGCGGCCCAGACGGATCCGCTTGCGAGCCGATCCAAAGGGTCGCCGACCGCGCCCGTGACCGTATATGAGATGTCCGACTTCCAGTGCCCGTTTTGCCGCCGCCACGCGGTGGAGAACTTTCCCGCGCTCGAGGAGCAGTATGTCAAGACCGGCAAGGTGCGCTGGATCTTCATCAACTACCCGTTGAGCTCGATTCATCCTAACGCGGTAGCCGCCGCCGAATTGGCGATGTGCGCCGCTCGCCAGAACAAGTTCTGGCCCGCTCACGACATCCTGTTCAAGTATCAGGAGACGTGGGCCCCGCTCAAGAACCCCGGCCCGTTCCTCCTGTCGTTGATCGACTCGCTCAAGCTGCCCAAGGGCCCGATGACGACCTGCCTCGAAAAGAGCGAGACGCAGCTCGAGATCAGGAGCGATTCCGAGGGGGCGCAGAAGGCCGGAGCACAGAGCACGCCGACGTTCTACATCGAAGGCGGGCTGATCGTCGGTGCCCAGCCGACGCAGCTGTTCCGGGTGATCCTCGATTCGATCTATGCCCAGAAAACCAGGAAGGTGGCAGCCAAACCCTAGGCGTGGGGCTGGGGTGTGGTGGGATTTCTCTCCTCTTGACTTTCGGTATTTGTTCGGGTAACCTAGCTCCCCCGGATCGACTGGATCGGAGCCCAATTCGCATGTCCGCTGCCGCCGCCCCCGTCGATCTTCGCTTGCTGCTCGCCGAGCGGTTTCCCGATGCGGTCGTGCTCCCGGAGCGGCGAGCGGCGCCCCAGCCTACCGGGGTCGCCCGGCTCGACCAGATCCTGCCTAACGGTGGCCTTCCGCGCGGCCGGTTGACGATCTGGAACGCCGCGCAGGGAAGCGGCGCCGTCGCCGTGCTTCGTGCCGCGTGCTTTGGCGCGCTCGCGCGGGGAGAGCGCGCCGCCTGGATCGACGGTCAAGGCACCACCGGGCCGCACTGGAAGACCGGTCCGTTGCTGATCCGTCCGTCGAGCTTGCTCGGGGCGCTCCGCGCCGCGGAGATCGTGCTCAAATCGGGCGGATTTGCGCTGGTGGTGCTCGTGGGTGTCGATCCCGAGCAGACCGCCATGCTTCGGCTCTCCCGGATGGTTCAAGAAGGAGGAGGGGCGTTCGTCGCGCTCACTCATCGCACCCTCACGGCAAGCCTCCGTCTCACCTCACGCTTCCTCATCACGGAATACCGGAAGAGCACGAGTCCGTTCGGCGACACCGCGCGAATCGATGCCGTCACGGTCCGGATCGAAGCGTACGCGTCCGGATGGCGCGCCGATACCACCCTCGATCTTCCGGCGTTGACCCATGACCTTCGTCTGTCTCTCGATCCCGGCCTGGCCGATCGGCGCGGAGCGCTCGACTGAGCTGCTGACCCGTCTCGCCCGCGCCGCGCCGCGGATCAAAGCGGAGACGGAACGGATCTGGCTCGACGCGCGGAGCCTCGATCCGAATCCGCTCATCGACTCGGCGCTTCGTGCGTTAGGTGAGCTCGGCATCGCCGCAGGATCGATCGGGATCGCCACCTCGCCGATCGCCGCGCAGGTTGCCGCGCAGCATGGAGCCGGGCCTCGCACGATCGTTCCCGCCGGGACGGACCGGGAATATCTCGCTCCATTTCCGCTCGAGGTCCTGGTCGACGAGCCGCCGCAGCCGCTCTTCTCGCTGCTCACGGGCGTCGGAGTCGAAACCTGCGCTGAGCTGGCAGTCCTCGATCCCGAGTCGGTCGAGGTTCGGTTCGGCCGAGCGGGCATGGATCTCTGGCGGCTCGCGCGGGCCGACGATCCCCGCCCGATCTTCTCCCACCGCCTCCGAGAGCTGCCGAGCGCGTCGCTCGAATGGGTCGAGTACGGGCTCGACCGGCAGGAGCAGGTCGTCTTCATCATCCACTCGCTGTTAGGCACCGTGTGCGACGGGCTCAAGGCGCGGGGCCAGGGCGCCCGGGTCGTCGCGCTCGAGTTCGCCCTCACCGACCGGTCTACGGTCACGCATCCGATTCGCTCGACCGCGCCCACCGGAGACCGGCGGACTTGGATCCGGCTGATCCGCACGGCGCTCGAGAACGTCACCTTCTCCGCGCCGGTCACGCGGATCGCGCTCCGGGTCGATTCGGCGGCGGCGCTGCTCGATCGTCAGGGCGATCTCTTCGATCGCGGGTTTGCCACCGCCCGCGCGACCGAAGCGGCGCTCACGCAACTCCTCAACGAGGATCGGAGCTCGATCGTCACCGCGCACCCAACCAGTCACCCGCTCCCGGAAAAGAAGATCCGCTGGAAGCCCGAGCCGGCTCCCGATCTGGGCGACGAGGCCCAGCGTCTCCAGCTCGCCGCCGAAAGCCCGAGCCTCGCGATGCAGCTCTATCCGGCGCCGCGCGAGATCGAAGTCGTCACCGAGCTCCGGCGGAGCTTTGCCATCCCGGCCCGGTATCGCGACGGGCGCTTGCAGTATCTGCTTCGCGATGTGATGGGCCCGGATTGTATCTCCGGCGGATTCGGCGACGCCCCGTTCTCGCGGGAGTA
>JBDTOH010000443.1:0-5051 GCA_039933355.1 Gemmatimonadota bacterium
TGAAGATGGGACGGACGTCAAGATCGTTGACAACCTCCTGCAACGCCTCCTTGCAAGCTGCTTGTTGGGGGCTGGCTCTGCTACGCTCGGGCTCGATTGTGCGGTCGAGGAAGTCCCAATCGATCCACCAGAGCGAGGAAGCGGGGATGCGTACGATACCGGATGAACGCCGGTTGGCCTGCGATCGAATACATCCAGTGACTTCTGGTCTGATACGCCCGTTCGAGCCATTCGAACGTTTCGTCCTCGCGGCCCATGGCGGCGTAGAGGAACGAGACGAAGAGAGGAAAGCCGCTGATCGCCGGGAGAAGGCGGTCGAGAATCTCTTCGGTCTCCGGGATCCGGCCGAGCTGCGCGTACACCAGCGCCAGATTGATATCGCCGGCCGGATCCGATGCATTGAGGGCGACCGCGACCCGGGCATGAGCCAGCGCCTCTTCGGCGTTGCCGAGGACCGCGAGCGTCACCGCAAGCCAGGTCTGCGCCGACTCAAACCCCGGCTCCATCCCAACCGCTTGCCGAAATTGCCGTTCGGCCTCCTCGAACCGGGCGTCGAACAGGAAGACCGTGCCGAGAGTGACCCGAGCGAGGATCGAGAGCGGATCCACCTGGACCGCTCCCTCGGCCAGCGGGAGCGCCTCGTCGAAGCGGCCGGTTGCGGAGAGGAACGTGGAGAGCCACTGAAGCGCCGGCGCGTAGCTCGGATTGATCTCGATGGCGCGCCGGAGATCCGTCTCCGCGCCGGCCCAGTCCCAGTGCGCATGCAGCTTGACGAACCCCGACGATGCATGGCCTTCGGCCCGGGACGGATCCAACTCGATCGCCCGCTCAGCCGCAGCCGCCGCCGCCACATACAGCTCGTTGGGGGCGAACCAGTTGGAGACCATGAGCGACGACGCATCCGCGATGCCGGAGTAGGCCGGAGCGTAGAGCGGGTCGGCTGCGACGGCCTTCTCGAACAGCTCGAGCGCCTGCTCGAGCCCGGCCTTGGTGCGCTTGTTCCAGTGATAGCGGCCTAACAGATAATTGTTGTACGCCTCGAGGCTCCGCGGCTTGACGATCGGCTCGGGCGTGTCGACCGGCGTCACCCGGAGAGTACGGGTCAGCGTTGCCACGATGCGCCGGGTGATGTCGTCCTGGACCGCGAACACATCGGCGAGCTGACGCTCGTACGTCTCGGACCAGAGCGATGAGTCGTCGCTCACCCGGACGAGCTGAGCCGTGACCCGCAGCCGGTCTCCCGATCGCCGGACGCCTCCCTCCAAGGCGAAGCTGACGTTCAGCCGCTCACCGATCTCGCGCATAGCGAGGTTTTGCCCTTTGAGGGCGAAGGCGGAAGTCCGGGAAGTGACTCGAAGCCCGTCAACTCGCGCCAGCGCGCCGATCAGCTCCTCCGTGATGCCGTCGCTGAAGTACTCGCTCTCCTTGTCGCCGCTCACGTTCGCCAGTGGCAGCACCACCACGGACGCGGGCGGCGACGGGACCCGCGCAATGGGAGCTGTCACCGTCCGCACGCCCACCGTCTCGAGCGCCGCGGCAAACTCGGCGGCGGTGCTGAAGCGCTCGCGGGGATCCTTGGCCATGGCCCGCTGAATTGCGGGATCGATCCAGGGCTGCGCCTCCACGCCTAACGAAGCCAGCGTGGGAGCCGCCGCGGTGACGTGCTGCATCGCGACTGCGGACGGGGTATTGGCGACGAACGGAGGTCGGCCGGCCAGCATCTCGAACAGCGTGACGGCGAGGCTATAGGTGTCGCTCGCGCCCGAGACGTCCTCTTCACCGAGCACTTGCTCGGGGCTCATATATGTGGGCGTGCCGACCGCGAGCCCGATCACCGTCAGCTGGTCCTTCTTGTCGGGAGAGCTCACGCTCCGCCGGGCAATTCCGAAGTCGGCCAGCATCGCATGACCCTGAGGCGAGATCAGAATGTTCTCCGGCTTGACGTCTCGATGCACGACACCTTCGCCGTGGGCGTAGGCCAGCGCGTCGGCGATGTCGCGGGTGAACTTGAGCGACTCCAGGGCCGGCAGCCGCCCCATTCGCGCGATTCTCGCGCCGAGCGACTCGCCGTCGATGTAAGGCATGACGTAATAGAGCGAGGCTGCAGCTTCGCCGGAGTCGTGCAGGGGAAGGATGAACGGATGGCGGAGACGGGCGAGGAGCTTGATCTCCCGCGCGAACCGTTCGGCGCCAATCGCCGCGGCGAGCTCCGGCCGAAGGACTTTGATGGCGACCGGGCGGTCGTGCCGGCGGTCGTGCGCGAGATAGACGGTAGCCATCCCGCCCCGGCCGAGCTCGCGTTCAACTGAATAGCGGTCCGCCAGCGCGTCGCGCAGGGCGTTGAAGGGTATGGTCACTGGTCGAAGCTACGAGCACTGGGGGGCCGGGCGGAAGGCCGCCGCCCTGGGCTCACAAGGCGAACTGCCGAAGGTGGTGATCCACGTGGAGAAACGCCCACCGGTGCCAGTTCGCCCGCGTCATGGGGCCGAAGATGGGATGGTGGGTCACGAGCGCACCGGCTGAAGCCCCTGCGACCTCAACGAGCGTAGCGATCACCAATTGCCGATCCGCTTCGAACGTACCTGGGGCCAATTCCTTGGATCCGGGGTCCGCGCCGCTCCGGATCCCGCGCGGCCACGGCAGCGGCAGGTTGAGGGCGATCACCTTCACGACTCGGCTCGGGCGGCGGGGGGGGATCGTAAACGCCCGGCGCTGGAGCACCGCCTCGTGGGTGTCCGCCAAGTGGACCGCCATCTGATGGGAAGTGATGGAGCCCCAGACGCGCGCCTGCTCGGAGGTCAGGCGCTCGAGACGTGCGGTCAAGTCCGCCAAGACGGCGGGATCGGCGATGGTTCGCAACGCTACTTGGCCCGCATCCGGTTGCCTTTGGCGTTATGCTCGAGCTCACCCAACCCGAGCGCCTCCATGAGCGGCGGGATGTAAACCCCGAACCGTCCCCGCAGTCCTTTCTTGAGGCCGTACCATCCGCCGACCGGATTGTCGGGTGAACGGCCCCACGCCTCGACGGTTCCTGGTTTTGCCGGTTTCTGCTCGTCAGCGCCTCCGAGCTCGACCCAATCACCCTTCGCCCCGAGCATGGCGGAGAGATCGTCGATGCAGCGGGCGTCATAGAGCAGCACCGTCTTCCCGACGGTGCAAACCAGGACCTGTTTGCCATCCCTCGACTCCGCGTGCATCGTGTACTCCGCGGTTCCGGGCGGGGTCTTGAGCTTCCACGGGTTGTCTTTGGTTCGATTCAGTGTAGCCATAGATTCACCACCTCGTACCGGTCAGCGGATAACGATATGACGAACTGGGGCCCGAAAAGGATACGCCCTCGCGCGACCGCCAGAATCGAAAGGAACCTTGCATGAGCAGGCTCAGGCTCAACATCACGATGTCGCTCGACGGCTTTGTTGCCGGCCCGAACCAGAGCGTGGAGAATCCTCTTGGCATCGGCGGCATGCGGCTGCATGAGTGGGCATTCAAGCTCGCGGCCTGGCGCAAGCCGCACGGCATGGAGGGCGGGGAAGTGAACGCCAGCACGCCGGTCGTAGAGGACCATCTGGCCGGGATCGGCGCCGTCCTCATGGGGCGGAATATGTTCGGAGGCCGTCCTGGTCCCTGGGGCAGCGATCCCTGGAAGGGATGGTGGGGAGATGATCCGCCGTTCCATACGCCCGTCTTCGTGCTCACCCATCATCCCCGTCCCCCGCTCCCAATGCAGGGCGCGACGACCTTCGTGTTCGTGAACGACGGGATCGAGTCGGCGCTGACGCAGGCAAGGCAGGCTGCGGGCGGCAAAGACGTTCTGCTCTCGGGCGGGGCGAACATCGCTCAGCAGTACATTGCCGCCGGGCTGATCGACGAGATCAACCTCGCCGTCGTGCCCGTCCTGCTCCGCTCCGGCGCGCGGCTCTTCGATAACCTCGGCGACGGCGAGATCGGCCTCGAGCAGGTTCGGGCGATCGAGGCGCCTGGAGTGACGCACTTCAAGTATCGGGCAGCGGTCCGCTAAGTCTTCGGCGCCGCCGTGAGCTGAGCATCCAGTTGCCGCAGCGTTTGCTCTTCGGCCTTGAGGTCGATGGGGCTGGCGTCGTGCAGCCGGTCATGGCGATCGCTGTGAGTACCCAGTCTGCAAGCGTGCGAGTCATGAATTCCTCCTGTGAAGGGACGCTGGAACGGCCCGACGAGCGGGGCGACAGCAATCACGCCCGCAACGCGCGATACTTCGACTTCGCAGGAGTTGATGGTTTCGTGAGGCGGGTCCGGGGGCCGGCTGCGCGGTCGTACGCCCGGAGCAGGCGCCCAAGCTGCGCCTTTTCGAGTATGAGCCGTTTGCTGAGGCCCCACGGGCTCCGGCCCCTCTGGTACTTGAAGTCGATCCAATGGGTCTGGGGGCTCGAATGCCGGAAGGTATCCCATAGCATCGGCAGATGGTCGCCGGCAGGGGCAAGCCCGACGATATGTCTCACGCTGATCCGCTCCGGATCACCGCGTCGAAACCGGTAGGTGATGCGAAGCGAGCTCCGCCCGCATTCGCACCGGCGCCGGAGAAGACGCTGGTCCCAGCCGCTCGGCGCCAGCTCGTCCCAGATGAAAGCCGCTATGCTGCGCGAGTCGCACGCTGCCAGCCAGGGCATCTTTGCCCCACACGATGTGCATTGCCACCAATATCGGGCCATTGAAACGCAACCTAACGAATCGGTGCTCCGCGCCGAACGCCGGCCGGAGCGGGGGACACCACGCCCAGGCAACATCGGGGCGCGGCGCTGGCTTGTCAAACGAGCCCGACTTGGTGCCACGCTCCCCCGGTCGCCGACGTAGAGGAGCAAGTCACAGTCGCCCGGCACGCAGCCGCGCGGCCGCGACGGGTCAGACGGTCCGCTCGGCGTTCCTCGGCGGGATGGAGCGGTTAGGCGTCGCCCCCACTGTGCGGGTGATATCCCTTTGATCCAATCAGTCGCGCAAGCGGGCTCCGCGGATCCGTCCCGTCTCGCACGCTGTCGAGTACCCGCCGAAAGTCGTACTGTGGCCTCCAGCCAAGATCC
>JBDTOH010000444.1:0-5026 GCA_039933355.1 Gemmatimonadota bacterium
CTCGCGTTCGCCCTCGTGCGGGTCGCGCCGACCTGGAAGAAGGTCGGCTTCGGATTCTTCCCAATCGACGACCGGTCCGAGTTTTTTATCAAGGTCGAGACCCCGCCGGGCTCGAGCCTCGCGCTCACCAAGCAGAAGGTTCTGGAGGTCGAAGCGGCGACCCGGAAAATCCCCGAGCTCAAATACACCTATACGACGCTCGGAGCGGGCGCGTCGGGCGCAGTCGATGTGGCCAACATGTACGTGAGGGTGCTCCCGAAGAGCGAACGGCACCGGAGCGTCGAAGAGCTGGCCGGAGTGCTCCGTCAAGAGCTGACGACGCACGCCGGTTTCAGTGCATCCGTCTTCACCACGGACTGGGGCGGCGGGCGTAAGCAGCTCGCGCTCAACATCGGCGGCGACGACGCTGGCGCCCTCGCGGCGTTCGCCGAGCAGGTCAAGGCGGAGGTGGCTCAGGTTCCGAGCGTCGTGGACCTCGGTCTCTCGACCAAAGGGCAGAAGCCTGAAGTCAACGTCGAGCTCAACCGAGGCCTGGCCGGAAGCCTCGGCGTCACGGTGGGTCAGGTCGCTCAATCGATCCGGCCCGCGTTCGCCGGGATCGATGCGGGCGACTGGACGGACCCGAGCAACGAAGTCCGCGACGTCCGAATCCGGCTGGCCCCCGAGTATCGCAAGCGGGTGATCGACCTCGCGCAGCTGCCGCTGACGATCGCCGGGCCGTCCGGTCCGACCACGATTCCGTTAGGCCAGGTCGCGACGATCAGCCAGAGCCTCGGGCCGGCCGTGATCAATCACCTCAACCGGAACCTCAACGTCGCGGTCGAGTGGAACGTGGCGGGAAGGTCGACCGGCGAGGTGATGGCGGACGCCCTCGTCCGAGTCAACAAGCTGCAGACCCCTCCGGGCATGACCATCACGGTCGGCGGCGATCAGGAGCAGCAGAACGAGTCGTTCTCGAGCATCTTCTTCGCTCTCGGCGTGGCGGTGCTGCTGATGTACCTCGTCCTCGTGATGCAATTCGGCTCGTTCCTCGATCCGCTCGCGATCATGGCGTCGCTTCCGCTGTCGTTGATCGGCGTGTTCCTCGGGCTCTCGCTCGCGGGGTACACCATCAACATCATGAGCTTGATGGGCGTGATTTTGCTGATGGGGCTCGTGGCGAAGAACGCGATTCTGCTGATCGACTTTGCCAAGTGGGCCCAGGCGGACAAGAACATTCCGATCCGGGAGGCCCTGATCGAGGCGGGCGGGATCCGGCTCCGACCCATCATCATGACCACGGTCGCTCTGATCGCCGGGATGACCCCGATCGCGCTCGGAACCGGTGAGGGCTCGCAGTTCCGCTCGCCGCTCGGGGTCGCCATCATCGGCGGCGTGATCACGTCGACATTGCTCACGCTGCTGGTCATCCCGACTTTTTACGAGATTATGTTTGACATGCGGGCCAAAGTGCTGCGGCGCGTGACCCGCAAATCCACCAAGCAGTCGCTCGAGCCAACGCCTGCCCTCCTCGAGGAGCACCGATGAAAGTTCCGATCGCGAAGGACTTTCCGGACCATCACGATGCGGAGCTCGTGCTCAAGCTCTATGAGCTCCGGCGCGAGTCGGTCATGCGCGAATCCCGGAAGTTCATGCTCAACGATTGGTGGCCGAAGGGATACGAAGACTTGGCCGCGATCGCGAAGTTCGATCACCCCGACAACGCCAAGCTCCGCCAAGTGACCGGTTACTGGGAGCTCGCCTACGGTCTCGCGAAGCACGGCATCGTGCAACCCGAGTACCTGGCGGACAGCATGGGCGGCGAGGGATTCTTCCTGCTGGCGCGAGTTCATCCGTTCCTGGAACGCTTTCGGACCGAGGCGCCCAATCCTCGCTTCCTCAGGAACACGGAGTGGATTGCGACCAACACGGAGATAGGAAAGGCGCTGTTTGCAGCGATTCTGGCCCGGACCCAGCAGATGATCGCGGCCCGGTAGCGGACTCTTGCGTCTTTCCAGCACCACCGCCCGTGGGGGAAGCCGTGCGGAGAGCATAACGCAGAAGGGTGGACTCATGGCGGAGCCAAAGAAGAAGAAGACTGATTTCTCGAAAGCGTGGCCTGAAGCCAAGGCCATCATCTGGAAGCATCGCAAGCGTCTCGCCCTCGGCATGGGCCTGATGCTGGTGAGCCGCTTCTCGGGGCTCGTGCTCCCCGCGACCCCGAAGTTTCTGATCGACCACGTCCTCAGCTCCAAGCCGCTGGAAGGCCCGTTGGCCACCATCATGCCGGCGACGCCTCACGGGCAGCTTTGGTTCCTGGGCATCGCGGTGATGATCGCCACGGTCATCCAATCGATCACCTCGTTCGCGCTCACCCGGGTGCTGGGCGTCGCGGCCCAGCGGGCCATCACCGACATGCGGCGGAGCGTGCAGGAGCACGTCGTCAGGCTTCCGATTCGCGCGTTCGATTCGACTCAGACGGGCCAGCTCGTGTCGCGGATCATGAACGACGCCGAAGGGATTCGGAACCTGGTAGGTACCGGCTTGGCGCAGATTACCGGTAGCCTCGTCACCGCCGTCATCGCGCTCGTCGTGCTCTTCTACTTGAGCTGGAAGCTCACCGTGGTGACGCTGGTCATTCTGCTGCTGTTCGGTGGAGGAATGGCCTACGCGTTCACCAAGCTCCGGCCGATCTTCCGGGAACGAAACAAGATCTACGCGGAGGTGACCGGCCGGCTGACCGAGACGATCGGTGGGATCCGAGTCGTCAAATCGTACGTCGCGGAGCGGCGCGAGCAGATCGCCTTCACCAAGGGCGCCCACAAGCTGTTCCGGAACATCGCGACCACGATGACCGGCGTGAGCGCGGTCGGAGCATTCTCGACCGCGATCGTCGGGATCATCGGCGCAGTCATGGTGGTCCTCGCGGGCCAGGCGATCATGGGCGGTGAGATGACGTTAGGTGATTTCTTCACGTATACGCTCTTCACGGGCATGCTGGCGCTCCCTATGGTTCAGCTCGCGTCGATCGGGACGCAGGTGAGCGAGGCGTTCGCCGGCCTCGACCGGATCCACGACCTTCGGGCCATGGCGACCGAGGACGACGAGGACAAGACCCGGCAACACCTCGCCAACGTCGCGGGGGATGTTCGGTTCGAGGATGTGTGGTTCGAGTACAATCCGGGGACCCCCGTGCTCAAGGGCATCAGCTTCCACGCGCCCGCCGGCTCCACGACGGCGCTGGTCGGCTCGAGCGGCTCCGGTAAGAGCACCCTGATGAGCCTGGTGATGGCGTTCAACCGGCCCACGAAAGGCACGCTGCTCCTCGACGGCCGCGACCTCGCGGACCTCAAGCTCCGTGACTATCGCTCCCACCTGGGGATCGTGCTGCAGGACAACTTCCTGTTCGACGGAACCGTGCTCGACAACATTCGGTTCTCTCGGCCCGACGCCACGAGGGACGAGGTGATCGCGGTCGCCACGATCGCTCACGTGGACGAGTTCGTGGACGGCTTCCCCCTGAAGTACGACACCGTCGTCGGCGAGCGGGGGGTCCGTCTGTCGGGGGGGCAGCGCCAGCGGATCGCCATCGCACGCGCCATCCTCGCGGATCCCGCGGTGCTGCTCCTCGACGAGGCCACCTCGAGCCTCGACAGCGAAAGCGAAGCGCTGATTCAGGACGGCCTCCAGCGGCTCAGGAGCGGGCGAACTACGTTCGTGATCGCGCACCGCTTGAGCACCATCATGAGTGCGGATCAGATCCTGGTGATCGAAGAAGGCGAGATTGTCGAGCGGGGCACCCACGAAGCGCTGCTCGCGCACGCGGGGCGGTACCGTCAGTTGTACGAGAAGCAATATCGGATCGAGCGGGATCGCTTCATTAACCCGGGCGAGGATTTTACGAGCGTGCCGGACGGAGCCCAAGTTCCGGTGGGTGCTCCGCCAACCGGCGTCTGAGCCGACGCGCCACGAGACTGTCGTCCGAGGGTCCTCAGGCTGTCATCCCGGGAGCAACGAGGGATCCACTTCGCGGCGTCTAAGAGCCGCAGCGTAGATCCCTCCTCGCTTCGCGCCTCGGCTGACAGCCTGGAGGGCTTGCCTCTTCGCCTACTTCTTGGGCGCCGGCGGAGGTGGCGGCATCGGCATCGGCTTTTCGCTGGTCCCGATGTCCTCGGCGATCAGCCACTTCCCGTCGACGCGGTGCCAATGGACGAGGTACGTACCGCTTTCGGTCGCCGGGCCTGATGGCATCGTGAGCGTGATTGCGTAGGTTCCCCGTTCGACTGCAAGCGGGCCGTTCGCGGTGACCGCCGCGGTCGTGAGAACGAGCTGAGGCTTCTCACCCATGCCGCTGATGGCTTTTGCAATGTTCTCCCGTCCGGACACGACCGGGGAGTTGACCAGAGCCAGCACCGCGTCCGGGGTATACGACTGGGCCGCGATGTCGCCATGGCCCAGATTGAAGTGGGTGGTGAACGCCTTGTTCGCCTCCTCGATCGCCGTCTTCGCCACGTTCGATTCCCGCTGAATGCGGGCCGTCTCTTCTTCGGGCGTTTCGGCCTTCGGAGCGCAGCCTCCAACGACAACGCCGAGCGCGAGCAGCCAAGCGATCCGCTTCATTACTCCTCCTTGAGGTTGAGAAACCCGTGCAGCCGAGACAACGTTAGGCGGTCGAACCGGCTCGAGTCGAGGATAGGCGTCAAATCTGACGCCAGTTCGCTTACGGGCCCAGCCGACGCCCTGGGCTGGTCGCGACCCGAATGCCCTGCCCTGGATCCCTGTTTTGCGAGCGGCTACTGCCGAACGGTCGCCGAGTACAGGGTCGGCTCGTTCAGCGCAAATGTCGTCCGGTCGGCGGCGGCGTCCACCCGCGCAACATAGGTCCCAGCCAGCGAAATATCAGGCACCTTGACCCGGACCAGATCTCCCGAGGTGAGGTTCCCGGTGACGACCGCGCGAGTGACCCCGGCGACGGTAGCAAACGATACCTTGTAGCTCCCGACCGGCGTGACGTCCTGAACCGTGCCTCCCGAGATGACCAGCAACA
>JBDTOH010000445.1:0-5024 GCA_039933355.1 Gemmatimonadota bacterium
GAGTTCGGCTCGCGGGCAATTCGCAGATCCTTGTCTCCGATCATGTCCCAGAGCACGCCGAAGATCGGCTTGTAGTTCTTGACTTTCATGTCGGAGGCGAAAAACATCGAGCCGACAAGCACATTGACCGTGCCCTGTCCCTGCGGGATGACGCGGACGCTCACGATGTCGCTCAGCTTGTCGATCAGCTGATCTCGCCGGTCGAGCAGGTCCGGGGCTGCACCGCCCGCGGCGCGGATCTGCGAGTTGAGCGAGCTGATCTCGGTGATCGCGGAATTGGCATCGCGAACCGACTCCTGGAGCTGGGCGTCGATGTTGTTCGCGACGTCCTGCAGCCGGGTATCGATGCTGTGCAGCTTGTCCGCCAGTGAGACCGCCGAGGCGACCACGACCGCACGCGAAGCGCCGTCGGTCGGGTTGGACGCCAGGCTCTGAAAGCTTCCGATCAGGTCGTCGAGCGAGGCCGAGATCCCGGAGTCGGTCGGCTCGGCGAGAATGCCCGAGACCTGGTCCAGCGTCTGGTGCAGCGTGGTGTAGCGGGCCTCGAGCCCGGACTCGCTCCGGAAGCTGTCATCGAGGAAACCGCTCCGGGCGCGCTGGATGCCGGTTATCGTGACGCCGCGCCCAATCTGTCCGAGCGGCGGGATGGTTTGCGGAGCCGCAGCAGAGAGCATCACCCGCTGCCGGGTATACCCCGGCGTTTCCGCGTTGGCGATGTTATGACCGATGACGTCCACGGCCCGCTGTTGCGCCAGCAATGCGCCCCGCGCAATGGATAACAGACTGCTCAGCGACATATCATGCTCTGCGATTGAGGAACAGGCTGTCGGCCTCGTGACTCTCGCGGCCGGGACCTGTGTATCCACTGTCGGCACTCTCGGGCGCTCCGAAGAGCTGCTGGAGAAACCGTTCGCCGGTCTCGATCACCCGGCGGAGCACCGCCTGCGTAATCATCAGATCACGGTTGGTGATCTCGGCGACGGCCTTGAGATGATCCTGGGCGGCCCGAAGCCGAACGGAGTCACCGGGCGTCGCCGAGCGGATCACTTGCTCGAGCTTGGCGTCTTCATCACCTGCAAGCAGGACGACGAGGGCAACCCGGCGGCGGCGGGCTTCGCCCAGGGTGATCAACAGCCGGCCGATCTCGTGAATCGCGGCCTCGAGGCTGACCGTGTCGTCCGCGGCGACGGCATCGCGCTGGCGGAGCAGCACATTGCGCAGCTCACCGAGGAGTCGGGCCTCGGCCAGCAACGCGCGCACCAACTCCTCGAAGGTGTGCTGCGTTCCGCTGAGCGCCTCTACCGGTCCGGCTGCCTGATCGATCAACGCATTCATCATTCGCTCTGCCTATCGGTGCGGGCCACCCGGAGATCGGGGGTACCGGCTTCGTGAACTGCCAACACCAGCTTGCGTCGGAGCTGCTCGTACATCGCCTCACCCAGCCCGCCCTTCGAGCGAGCGGCCGCCGTGTCCGCGAGCTGCTGATCCAACAGCCCCTCGAACATTTCCCGTCCTGGATTCGCATCGAAGAGACCGCTCTCCGAGACCGTCTCTCGCATCGCCTTGAACAGCTGGTTGTAGAAGACGCCCTCCATCTGATGGGCCGACTTCTTGAGCCTCGCGAGCTCGTCCGCCAGCGCGGGTTTTGCCGGTGGATCGATCTTCATCGAATCACCACCTGAGCGCGGATGGCGCCGGCCGCTCTGAGTGCGTCGAAGATCGCGGCGACTTCAGCGGGTTTGGCCCCGAGGGCCGCAAGGCCGGCTACGATCTCCTGCACGGTGGCGCCGGCTTTCGCCCGGACCACGTTCGGAAAGCTGACCGCGCTGCTGTCCCGCTTGGCCGTCGTGGAATCGGCTGCGTCGGGCACCCCGCGGACTTCGAGCGTCAGGCCCTTACTGCTGACTGTCGCGGCGCCGACCTTCACTTCCCCGCCGACCACCACCGTCCCATCCCGTCCGTCTATGACGATCTTTGCAGCTTCGACGACGGGCACGAGGAGCGTATCGATCGAGGCGAGCCATGTACTGAGACTATCGGCACCACCGGTCCCGGGGTTGAGCCGAATGCTCCCGGCATCCTCGACCTTGGCCGCGTCCTTGTAGGTCGCGTTGATGACCTGAGTGATCCGGCTTGCCATCCGAAGATCCGGCGTCCTGAGGCCGAGGCCGGGCTGCGCCGGGGCGACGGGGGCCGCGAGGTCGACCTCGAGGAGGCCTCCGTCCGCAATCCGTCCCGCATTGCCCTGACGCAGCGAGACCCGGCCGCTGCCATCGCTCGAGACGAGGAGCGGTCCCTGCGCGGTCGCGACCGGCGGCTGATTGGGATCGATCACGAGAGGGGTCATCCAGAGGATGCCGCCGCGGAGCGAGCTCGCGTCGCCGACCGCTCCGACCTGAACCTCGAACCGGCCGCCCGCCCGCAGGAACGGCGAGATCTCGGCCGTGACGAGCACGGCGGCCACGTTGCGGAGCCGAAGCTGCTCGGAGGGGATTTCCAGATTGAAGCGGCGGAGCAGATTGACCACCGACCGCACCGTCATCGTCGAAGAAGTCGAGGTTCCGAAGCTGCGGTCCCCGGTGCCGTCGAGACCGGTGACGATGCCGAAGCCGACCAGCCGGCGCTGAATTTCCCCCCGCTTCACGGTCAGGTCCGCAATCCGAGCGGTCTGCTGCCCTGAGAGCGGTAGCGCGAAGACCGCGAGGAGGATGAGTCCGAGTGAAGCCCGAAAGATCATGGCCACAGGATCGCGAGAATCTTCCCGAGGATACCGGTCCGCGGGCCGATCTTCTTGCCCTTGTAGCTCAAGACGGCTTCCGCGATCCGGTTCGACGCGACCAGGTTGCTGGGCGTGACGTCTTCGGGACGGATGATGCCCTTGAGCCGCACTTCCTGGAGCCGGCCGTCGACCGTCACGCTCTTATTGCCTTCGATGGTCGCGAGACCCGTCGCATCGATGGCGGTGACCCGCACGCTCAGCACCGCGGTCAGGTTCCCCTGCCGGCCGGCGTCGCCCTGATCGTTCGAGTTGCTCTGCAAGCCGGTCGAGAAGTCCTTCGCAGGTCCGAGGCGGTTCGCCGGATCGACGCTGATGCCGATCTGCGCTCGCTGGGACCGGTTCGCCTGTGCGATGGTGTGAACCCGCTCACTACCGGCGGTTTGCTCGTCCACGACGACCGTCAGCAGATCTCCGACCCGAAGCGGAAGCCGGTCCGACAGCCAGGATGCCCTCGTAAACGAGGTCAACACGGCGGGAACCGGAGGCGTTGCCGCGGGTGCCTGCGCCGCCGGCGTCTGCGCGGCGAGCGCCGCGGGAACCAGCGTGAGCGCGATCGTCCGCCTCAAAGTCCTGATCATCGAGTCCTCCCGGTTTCGACCAGCCGGGCAGTGCCCGGGCCGGTCATGATGCCCTGCAGGGCGACGCCCCGGCGCCGATCGGTGGCGCGGACGATCTCGCCTAACCGCGCCGGACCGTTCGCGATCGCTTCGACCCTGAGGTTGACCGCTCCTTTGGCGTAGACCAGCCACACCGGCTCGCCGGCTCGCACGGCCACCGGCTGGGCCAGCGCGGCCGGTTCGACCTCGCCGCCCGCGACGATGTCCCGCCGGAGCTCCCGTCCGATCAGGCTCTCGCGCAGGATCTCGACCGGCGGTCCCCAGACCACCCGCTCGTCGAGGGTCAGCTCGCCCGCGCCTAACGTAGCCCCCGCGCGGAGCGCGCGACGGGTCACCCACACCGTTTTCATGATCCCCGCCCGGACGGTGAGCGGGCGAGCGCCGTTCAGGCTCGCGACAAACCAGCCCCGGTCGCCCCGGCCGGTGAGCGCGATGGCGGCCGAGTCGGGGAGCCCGTTGAGCCGCATCCCGCGGCCCCAGTCGACCCGAACCCGGCCCGGCTCCACGCCCCACACGGTCGCGACCGCGGTCCGAAGACCGGCATCGAGGCGGGCCGGAGGAAGTCCCCGCGTGGTGTCGCGTTGCGCGGCCAGCGCGGTCGCGAGCAGGATCAGATCAACGAACGAGGTCATTGGTCGTCTGCATCATCTGATCGGTCGCCTTGATGGCGGAGGCGTTGATCTCGTAGGCGCGCTGCGCCGCGATCATGTCGGTCATCTCGACCACGATCTCGACGTTGCTGCTCTCGAGGTTGCCCTGCACGATCCGCCCGAACCCGGTCTCTTGAGCCTGGCCCGCAATGGGCTGACCGGACGCTATCGTCTCCCGGTACAGATTCTCGCCTAACGCTTCCAAGCCGGTCGGGTTGGCGAACCGGGCCAGCTCGATCTTGCCGATCTCGACCGGCTGCGCATCCGCGCCGCCGCTGGTGATCGAGACGGTGCCGTCGGCGGCGATCGCGACGGCCGTGGCGTCGGCGGGGATGTTGATCCCGGGCTGCACCAGGTACCCGGCGTTGGTGACCAGCGCGCCGGTCGAGGACAGCGTGAAGCTGCCGTCGCGGGTGTAGGCGAGGCTGCCGTCGGGGCGCTGCACCTGGAAGAAGCCGTCGCCTTCGATCGCGAGGTCGTAGGGGCGTTCCGTCTGCTGGATGCTGCCCTGCCCGTTGAAGCGCGCGATGCCGGCGACCCGGACGCCTTTCCCGATCTGCACCGGGCCGACCGTCTCGTTGCTCTGATAGTTGACGACCGCCTCGCTCTGAAGCGTCTCGTAGAGCACGTCCTCGAAGGCGACCCGGCTCCGCTTGAAGCCGGTGGTATTGACGTTCGCGAGGTTGTTGGCGATGACGTCGATCATGCGCTGCTGCGCGATCATGCCGCTCGCCGAAGTCCTCAGTGCTGGATTCATTTAGCTGCTCTCCTCAGGATCTGCCGATGTCGTTCGTGATCGATCCGAGCACGCCGTCCAAGGTCCGGACCGCCGTGACGTTTGCCGCGTACGCCCGCTGAATCTCGACCATCGCGATCATGCCAGTGAGCGAATTGAAGTTGGGTTCCTCGAGCTGACCTTGACGCACCCGGGTGCCCTCGGGCGCGGCCTCGGTGTCCCCGGTGACGATGAACCGCCCC
>JBDTOH010000446.1:0-5018 GCA_039933355.1 Gemmatimonadota bacterium
GTAACCTACCGTCTTACCGTCCTACCGTCTTACCGTCTTCTTCTGACCGGCCGGGTCGATTGCGAGGGCCTTCCGGGTTGGTTGCCGCTCTCGGAGGAGGCGATGAGGGCGGGAGCCGCGGCCCAGTCCTCGTAGAAATGCTGGAAAGCTGAACGGCTCCGCGGCGAGGTCCGTCGTCACATAGCCCAGATCGCGAAGCGAGGCGACCGAGAGGGCGCTCAGCGGATTGACCGCGCTGAGGTACGGCGTCATCAGCTCGAGGCCATAGTCGGATTCGAGCTCGGCCCAATGCGCTTTGTCGCTGCCGGGGATGCCCGAGTTGTCGATGGTGGCGCCCGGTTTGTAGAAGAACTCCGAGTTGGTGGCGAGGCCGTGGAACGCGGTCCGGCCGGCTGGGCCGAAGTACTCGAGCCCGCCCTGGAGGAAATCCATCTGCAGCAGGCGGTCGAGATTCCACAGGGTGCCGATCCCTAACACGTGGCCGAGCTCGTGGGTCATCACGTCGAGGAGCATGTCGGTCGGCTGCCCGAGCACATCGGCGCTGTCGAGCACGATGTAGCCGACAATCGGGAGGTAGGAATCGGACCGAAGGAGGCAGGGCGCCGCTTCGCCCAGGATTCCGCCCGGACCGTCGATCCCCTTGAACCATACCAGCGCGAGCACATCGTCGACCGTCTCGTCGATCGCGGCGCCGCAGAAGGTGGTATCGGTGACGGCAACGTGCACGTCGGGAAGATCGCTCAGGACGGCGCGATTCCACCGGGCCAGCGCGAGCGCAACGAGGTTCGAATCGCCGGCGCTCAGCACGCTGCCGCCCTGGATCCTGACCTGGAGGTTGAATTGGCCGGCGGGGACAGGGGTGGCGACCGCGGTCCACGTACCGATCGCAGCGCCGGCGAACACAGCGGTGAGCATCTGCGCGCCAGGTGTCGTCCCAAGCCGCCATCCCTCCGTCGCGGCCGACCCATCGACGTCGGTCCGCGTCTTGTGTTTGATGATCGAGCTGCCGCCCGTAGCGGTCCAATCGACCGGGAGGTTGTAGATCGGCGCGCCGGCGGAATCGAAGACGCGAAGCTCGGGACGCGGGCCGAGGAAGTTGCCGGCGAGGCCGGTCTGCTGATCGCCGGAGACGATCTCCGACCGAGCCACGCCCGGGAAGACGGCCGTGAGCGTGAACCGGATGGGCGCGCGTCCGAACGTGGAGCCGTCCACGACGTAGTCGCCCGAGTCGACCCCCGCTCGCCACTCCGCGAGGCGGACGGTTCCGGTCGAATCGGTGCTGGAGAAGAACAGGCCTAACTCTACTTCGACGCCCGGCATCGGCTGGCCAAGCGCATCGAACGCGCGCACCGCAGGGAGAATCGGGGCCGCGTCGCCGGTATGGACCCGCTGCGTCAGCGGCGTCAGCGCTTCGAAACGAAGTGGGATCCCGATCCCCGTCGTCGAATCGCGAAGGCCGCCCTCGCTGGTGGCCAGCAGCCATTGCACTCGAGCGCTCGGTCCCAGGCGCCAGCCTCCCACTCGAGCCAGACCTTCGAGGTCCGATACCGACTCGGCGCCGGTGATGGCTCCGCCACCGCTTTGCACCTCGAACTTGACCGTGGCTCCGGCGATCGCATTGCCATACTGGTCCCCGACTCTCGCCACCGGGCGGTCCTGAAGCTCCGTTCCCACGACGGCGCCATTCCCCTGGAGGATGAAGTTGAGCAGCGCCGGCGGCCCGGGCAGCACGTCGGCCCGGAAGGCGACCGTATCACCTGCCGGCCCGCGGACCACGAGATAGGAGTTGCCCGGCCCTGCCTGGTGCGGCAGCTCCCACGCGACATGTGCCTCGCCCGCGGCGTCGGTGAGGACGGTGGTCTTCGGAAATACGTTCTGGAAGTCGAAGGTCACTTCGATGTTGGGTCGAGGACCGTGACCGTCCGTGACCTGCACGGTCGGAGACACGGCGAGCGTCGTCCCCGCGACGCCGCTCGGGTTCGTCGGTGAGACGGCGACCATATGAAGGACCGTTACCCGGCTCTCCGGGCCGGTCGAGCCGCAGGCGGAGAGCGCAGTCGCCCAAGCGAGGGTCGTTAGGTACTGTCCGATCCGCCTGCCGTCCATGAATCCCTTCGAGCCGAGTGCTCGTCCTCCGGTGAATCGAAGCCGCACCGCCGAGCACCAAGGATAATCGGAGGCCCGGCGCTTCCTGCGCTCACCAGAGCTTCACGCGATCCTTCGGCGCCAGGTAGAGCTTCTGGTCCGGGGTGACACCGAACGCTTCGTACCAGGCGTCGATATTCCGCACGACTCCATTGATCCTGAGAGCTCCCGGCGAGTGATAACCGTTGGTGACGACGGAGCGCATCGCCTGGTCGGTTGCGATGTAGTGCCAGGTCTGCGCCCAGGAGAGAAAGAACCGCTGGTCGCCGGAAAACCCGTCGAGCACCGGCGCGGTACCGCCGAGATGATCGCGCAGATAGAGATGATAGGCATGGTAGGCGATCGAAACGCCGGTGAGATCTCCAATGTTCTCGCCGACTGTCTGCTTGCCGTTCACGTGAAGGCCCTCGAGCGGCTCGAACGCGCTGTATTGCGCGACGAGTGCATCCGTGCGGTCCTTGAAACGGCCTCGGGAATAGTCCGTCCACCAGTTGCGAATCCGCCCCTGGCCGTCGAAGTTCGCGCCCTGATCGTCGAATCCGTGTCCCATCTCGTGTCCGATGATCGCGCCGATGGAGCCGAAGTTGACGGCGCGATCGGCGAGCGGATCGAAGAACGGGGGTTGCAACAGCGCGGCCGGCAATTCGATCGCGTTGAGCAACGGGCTGAAGCTCGCGTCAACGGTCTGCGGAGTCTGGAACCAGGGGAGATCGCGGATCGGCCCTTTCAACCGCGACCGCGCGAGAGTCCAGTCCGCCGCGCGAAGCCGCGCCACGTCGCCGATCAAGTCTTTCCGGTCGATGATCACGGTCGAATAGTCGTGCCAGATTTTCGGATAGCCGACCTTGAACCGGAATGCCGCGAGCTTGGCCTGACCCTCCGCGCGGGTCTGATCGTCCATCCAGTCCAAGCCGGCCAGCCGCTCCGCGAACGCCCGCTTGAGATAGCCGAACAGCTCCGAGGCCGCCGCCCGATTCTTCGGCGGGAAGTAGCGTTCCACGTACAGCATGCCAACCGCCTCGCCGAGATTGGAGTTGACGAACTGAATCCCGCGCACGTCGCGCGGTCGCTGATCCTTGGCGCCGCCCAAGCGCCGGCCGTAGAACTCGAAGCTCGCCGCGCCGAACGCCGATGGCAGCAGGTTCACTTGGTTCTGAATCCAATGAAACGCGAGGTACGAGGACCACACATCCACGGGGGTTCGGGCGAACACCTCGGCCTGCGCCTTGACCGCGGCGTCGGTTCCCAGCACGACCTCCCTAACGTCAGCGACGTGCCTGGCCGCGAGAAAAACGTCCCACGGAAAGCCCGGAGCGTACGCCGCGAGCTCGCTCCGCGTCATCAGGTGATAGTTGGCCTTGCGGTCGCGGAGCTGCTCGAGGTTCCACTGCCGGGCCGCGAGCTCGGTTTCGAGCGCAAGAATGTCCGCCGCGCGCTTCGCCGCGTTGTCGATCCGGGCCTGTTCCAGCGTTGCGGTCACGTAGGCCAGATAGGCGGCGCGATTGGCCGCGGCGGCCTCATCGGTGCGCTGGTAGGCGTCCCGGTTAGGCAGGCCGAGGATGGGCTGATTGAGATTGACCTGATCGAGATAGACCAGCCAGCGCCGGGTGTCGCCCGGATCCGGAAAGACGTTGATGGCTACGATCGAGCTGGACCGTGGATCGGCCATCCAGCGCGCGATATCCGGGTAACTCGCGAGCGCCACGATCCGGTCCAGGTCGGCCTGAAGCGGGCCGAGGCCAAGCGTCGCGGTACGGACCGTGTCCATGAAGGCGGCATACAGGTCGCCGATCTGGCGCTTCGGATCGCCGACCCCGGCGGCGGCCTTGCCGGCATCACGAACGATGGCGTTGACGCGCTGCTCGGTCGCCAGGAACACCTCACTGAACGCGCCGAAATCCGACGAGCCTGCGGGAATCTTCGTGGAGGCGATCCAGCCTTCGTTGACGTAGGTCGAGAAATCGTCCCCGGGCTTCACGGTCTTGCTGAGGTGGCGAGTCTCGACACCCCAAGCTCCGACCGTGGCTCTGGTGCCGGGGCGGGGCAACTGCTGTGCGGCGAGGCCTGCAGATAGGACCACGAGAACAGCGCCTGAAAGGGCGATACCTGCGGCCATGTTGGTTTCCGGTTGGGGGAACAGCGGGTGGGGAAGGTATGCAGTAAGGCGGTAGGACGGGAAGGCGGTCAGCCTGGGTTGGTGCTGACCGGCGGCACCAGCCTCGCGACCCTCATCGCGCTCGCGATCTTCGGCGGCGAGGTCATCAGGCCGTTCGCGCTGGTCCTGTTCTTCGGAATCTTCACCGGGATGTTCTCGTCGATTCATCGCGGCGCCGGTGCTGCTCGGGATCGAGCGGCGCTGGCCGGGCACCGGGGTCCGGAACACCAAACCCGCCACGGCTGCCCGGGCGACCGCCTTGAATCCGTCCTCAGCCTGACCCGGCCGCGCTCATGAGCGCTCCGCACCGTGGACCTGGTTCCTGACGTCCTCCCCCGTCACCGTCCGGCCTTCCGGAGCCTCTGCCAGCCGGGCTATGATTGTGAACGGAGCATGAATTCGGACGGATTAGTTCGCCGATCACCTGGCCGGCTGCCCGATCGGCCCGCTGCGGAGGAAGAAGCGAATGATCAGAGGGAGAGCGCTCTCGAGCCTGACGCGATCGATCTTGGTGCTCGTCCTGACGCCGGCAATGGGCACCGCGGCGGGGGCGCAGACCCGGCCGGAACCGGGCGCGGATTCGATCACGATCGTTCCGGGCCCGGAGTACCACGCCGGCGGGCTCAAACCCACGAAGAAGGGCGGCGGCTTCCAGACCAAGGGGCTCCGTCTCAAGGCTGCCGACGGCCGGGTCTATCAGTTCCGTTCGGTCGACAAG
>JBDTOH010000447.1:0-5018 GCA_039933355.1 Gemmatimonadota bacterium
TGTTCAACCATCGAGACTATTACGACGTCGGCCTCAAGGTCTGGTTAGGCACGACATCGCTGCTGTGGGATGAGCAGGGGCAGGCAGGGAACGAGGCGGTCTACGGAAACCCCGGCGATCTTGGCGTCGGGCGGCGAGCCTTCTGCGAGCAGAAGATGCGGGGTCCGCCGGTGCCGGGCCTCTACACGGTCTGCTACGCCACCGCGCACGGGGTTCCGCCGGGCCAGGTCGGGTTCAACAACCTCCAGACCATTACCCATCCGGCGCCAGGCGTCGGCAACGACTTCATCCTGTCGATGGTGATCACCAAAGATGCGACCGGCAGCGTGTTCATGGTCTTCTCGCCGGCCGCAACGCCTCTCCCGAATTGGGCCCGAGCCGCGCACTATACCTTATCGCCCACGGCGACGCTCGACAGCGAGGGTCCGAAGCTGGTGCCCTTCACGTGCCTGTCCTGCCACGGCGGGCGATACAACCCGGCCACCGGCAAGGTGGATGGCGCCTCGTTCCTGCCGCTCGACCCGGGGATGCTCGCCTTCGCCAGCCCCGGCGACCAGGCCGGCCAGGAAGAGAAGCTCCGGCGGATCAATCAGATGATCCACGACTCCGATCCGTCCTCCGCCGTGGCCGCGTACATCCGCGGTCTCTACCGCGGGACGCACGCTCTGCCGGGCGCGGTGGCGCAGCCCGACTACGTGCCGGCGGCGTGGTCTCAACAAGCCGGGTTCTACCGCTCGATCGTGCGGCCCTACTGCGCGACCTGCCACCTGGCGGCTCCGACCCAGTGGAACTTCGCCTCGTGGGGCAACTTCCAGAGCAACGCCGGGTTGATACGCGCCGCGGTGTGCGCCGCGCACACCATGCCGCACTCCGAGCTCCAGTACAAGGCGTTCTGGACCAAGGACACGGGCGCGCTGTATTTGCCCGGGCTTCTGGCCTCGACGTTAGGGTTTCCGAGCTGTTGAGCAACCCGTTAGGCAGCAGGCCGGGCCTTCGGACGGTAGCAAAGCGTGCGCTTGGCAGAGTTGGATAACGCCGACCGAGGGCGTAGTTTCACCCGGTCCGTCCCAGCTCGGCCCGAACCCCTCACGTCATCTCGCAAGGTGGCTCTCGTGCGCTTTTCGATCGGTGGGCTCGCATTGGCCTTCGTGCTCTCCCCGCCGGTTCCATTCACCGCGTCCGCTCAGGAGTTCGACCTCTCCGCCGCCATGCGCTGGCGCGAAATCGGGCCGACCCGCGCCGGGAGGGCCCGTGCGCTCTCCGGCGTCGCGAATCAGCCCAACGTGTTCTACATCGGGTTCGACAACGGCGGCCTCTGGCGCTCGACCGACTACGGATCGAACTGGCTGCCGCTGTTCGACCAGGAGTCCACGGGCTCGATCGGCGCGATCGCGGTAGCGCCCTCCGATCCGAATGTGATCTACGTCGGCTCGGGCGCGGGCATCATTCGGCCCGACCTCGCCACCGGCGACGGGATGTACAAGTCGACCGACGCGGGGAAGACCTGGATCCACCTCGGGCTCCGCGAGAGCCAGATGATCGCGATGGTCGACGTCGATCCGGCCAATCCGAATCGGTTGTTCGTCGCCGTGTTAGGTCATCCCTACGGCCCCAACCGCGAGCGGGGCGTGTTCCGGTCGCTCGACGGCGGGCAGACCTTCGACAAGGTGCTCTACAAGGACGAGTATACCAGCGCCAACGACGTCCGCATCTCACCGGCGAATCCGAACACCGTGTTCGCAACGCTGTGGCAGCAGCAGGAGGCATTCTGGGAAGGCGGCGGTTTCGGCGGTGGAGGAAACGGGATCTTCAAGTCCACCGACGGCGGCACGACCTGGAAGCCGGTGATGGAGGGCCTGCCCTCGGTGCTCCAGGCGAATATCGGGATCGCGCCGAGCAATCCGGATATCATGTACGCGATGGTGGCGGCGGCGAATCCGAACGGCGGCTCGGGACCGGTCGGCTTTTACAAGTCCACCGACGCGGGGGAGCATTGGTTTCTGGCGATCAGGGGGCCCGGAGCGTCACCTAACGACTCCGGTCCGGCCGCGGACGGGCGGCCCCTGCGGAGGATCGGCGGCGGCGACCTGCCGACGATCGCAATCGATCCGAAGGATCCGAACGTGGTCTACAGCGCCTCGACCGTCATGTGGCGGACCGAGGACGGCGGGCTTACCTGGTCGGCGGTCCGCGGCTCTCCCGGCGGCGACGACTACCAGAAGATCTGGATCAATCCGGTCCATCCCGACGTGCTCCTCGTGGTCTCCGATCAAGGCGGTGTGGTCTCCGCGAACCGCGGCCTGTCCTGGAGCAACTGGTACAATCAGCCGACCGCCGCGATGTATCACGTCACCACGGACGATGCCTTCCCGTACCGCGTATGCAGTGGGCAGCAGGACTCCGGATCCGCCTGCGTGGACAGCCGCTCGATGGACGGCGAGATCACCTTCCACGATTGGCACCCGGTCAACATTCAGGAATACGGCATCGCGGCGCCCGATCCTCGCGATCCGGATCTGGTGTTTGGAAGCATGCGCACGAATGTCTCGCTCTACAATCGGAGGACCGGGCAGACCACGTTCGTCGGACCGGACGCCGGGGCGCGGGGCACCGCGTTCGGCCGGAACGTCCGGACCATGCCGATCGCCTGGTCGCCGGTCGCGCCGAACATCCTCTTGTACACCTCGAACGCTGTCTGGAAATCGGTTGATCACGCCGCGAGCTGGACCCGGATCAGCCCGGACCTCGCGCGGCCGACCTGGACCGCTCCCGCGAGCGCCGGGAAGTACGCCGGCAGCGTGACGCCGGGCCCGCGCGGGACCATCACCGCGATGTCGCTCTCGACCCGGAGCCTCGGCTCGATCTGGGCCGGCACCGACGACGGCAACATCCAGGTCACGATGGACGGAGGAGCTCATTGGACCGACGTCACCCCGCCGTCGATCAAACCGTGGACCAGGATCTTCAACATCGAGGCCGGTCATTTCGATGGGAAGACCGCCTATGCCGCTGCCAATACGATGCGGATCGACGAAGCGATGCCGCACTTCTTCCGGACCCACGACGGCGGGAAGTCGTGGACCGAGATCAACGCGGGCCTTACCGCGGGTGCGGTCGCCAATGCGATCCGAGAGGACCCGCGACAGGCCGGACTTCTCTACGCGGCGACCGAGACCCAGGTCTGGTTCTCGACGGACGACGGCGACCATTGGCAGTCGCTCCGGCTCAACATGCCGGCCATCTCGGTTCGCGACATCGAGGTCAAGGACGACAGCAGTTGTCTCTGCGCCGATCTGGTGGCGGGGACCCACGGTCGCGGGTTCTGGATTCTCGACGACCTAACGCCACTGCGGCAGCTTGTTCAGGTGAAGGCCGCCGCTGCTGCCGCGAGTCCCTACGTCGTGCGGCCGGAGCCCGCGGTGCGGGTCCGCTTCGGGACCAACGATCCGACCCCGTGGCCGCCCGAGGTGCCCGCGGGCGAGAACCCGCCACCCGGCGCCATCATCGACTACTACCTCCCGGCCGACCAATCGGGACCCGTTAGGCTCGAGATTCTCGACCGGGCGGGGACGGCGATCCGGAGCTTTATGAGCACCAACCCGACCCTCCGACCCGATCCGGGCGTCGAGCCCGAGGCGTACGACCAGATCTGCAGAAAGACTCCGACCGCCACCGACTGCGGCCTGCCGCTCTACTGGCCCGCCCCCGCGATGACCATCTCGGACCGGGCCGGGATGCACCGGTTCGCCTGGGACATGCGGCTGCAGCCGGTCATCGAGGAGGACATCGACGATGCCGGGGACGAGGACGCAACAGGCGCAGTGCCGCATCGGACGCCGCCGGCGGTGAATGCCCCGTGGGCCCCGCGCGGAACCTACACGATCCGCCTAACGGCCGGCGGCAAGTCCGCGACGCAGCCCCTCGTGGTCCGGCTCGACCCGCGGGTGAAGACGCCGGCCGCCGGTCTCGCGAAGCTCGACGCGCTTTCGATGGAGATGCATCGACGTTCTGCTGTGGTTCACGCGGCGTACGAACGAGCCCGGCGTCTGTCGGCCGGCGTGGCGACGCTCAGCGGCGCGGACGCGGATGCGTTCAAAGCCCGGATCGATTCGCTCGCCCCGGCCCGAACCCGTGGCGCGCGACCCCAGTTCCGGCGTCCCGGAGCGGCGCCCGCTCAGCCGACGCTCTCCGGCGCCACGACCGCGCTGGTGGCCGCGGCAATGGCGATGCAGGGCGCTGATGTGGCTCCGACGGCGGGTCAGGTGGCGGCGTGTGAGCGGGCTCGAGTCGAGAGCGCCGCGGTCATGGATCGGTGGAGCAAGCTCGAGACGGCCGAGCTCCGCGCCTTCAACGCGAAACGAGCGGCCGCCGGTCAACCGACGGTCGCTCGACCGGAGCGCTGAGCGGGGAAGAGACTATTTCAGATTCCGTCGGACCTCTGCAACGAGAGCCGGCAACTTGGTCGCATCAGTCGACTTGATGGACACTGAAAAGACGACGGTGCCTTCCCTGTAGGTCCCGCCCAGCAGGCCGCTGCCCGGAGGCGGCGAAGAGCCTTTGCGGTTGAGCATGGCATCGCCCTGAGGCCCGCCGGCCTCGGTGAGAATCCTGAACTGACCGCCCGTATGAGCCGGGCCGGTGTAGAAGCAGGCCAGGGCGGTCGATGCGTTCTTCTCGATGGTCGCCGCGTACCCCATGATCCTGCCGAACTGTTCCGCCGTCAGCACCTTGCACGGGTCGTGGGGCGGCGGCGTGCGGGTGGGGGTGGGAGCAAAGGCAAACGTTAGGCCGGCCGCCCCCATGGCAAAGACCGTCGTCGATACACGCATGATGCAGCCGCTCTCTCTCGTTCGTGCAGGGAAGTTCGCTACGATCTCGGTCTGAAAACAAAACGCCGAGCTGCAGGTGGGCAGCTCGGCGGTCGTGGGTCCCTCGTGGCGCAAACCGACAGCGTCGCGGAGGAGGCGAGGACCCGTGGCTTTGCGACCCCGGCTTTAGCCGGGTGTGCTTCCGTACGG
>JBDTOH010000448.1:0-5002 GCA_039933355.1 Gemmatimonadota bacterium
CCATCCACACCGGCCGGCCGGGCGTGGTCATCGGCAAGAAGGGCACCGAGGTCGATAAGCTCCGCGACGAGCTCGCGCAGCTCACCGGCAAGGAAGCCGCGATCAACGTCGAGGAGATCAAGCGCCCCGAGACCTCGGCGCAGCTCGTGGCCGACAACATCGCCCACCAGATCGTTCAGCGGATCTCATTCCGCCGGGCGATGAAGCGGGCCGTGCAGAGCGCCATGCGAATGGGCGCCCAGGGCATCAAGGTGAAGAGCTCGGGACGGCTCGGCGGGTCGGAGATCGCCCGGGTCGAAGGATATCACGAGGGCCGGGTGCCGCTCCACACGCTCCGCGCCGACATCGACTACGCGACCTCGACCGCCAAGACGACCTACGGGACGATCGGCATCAAGGTCTGGATCTTCCGCGGTGAAGTCGTCGACGACGTCGGCGGCCGCACCTACAGCACGGGAGCCTAACGCGCCATGCTGGCACCGAAGCGCATCAAGTTCCGCAAGCAGTTCAAGGGGAAGACGCGGGGCATCGCCATCCGCGGCAGCACGATCGCGTTCGGCGAGTACGCCCTGGCGACCCTCGAGCCGGGCTGGATCTCGAACCGGCAGATCGAAGCCTCCCGGGTCGCGATCAGCCGTGCAATGAAGCGGGGCGGCAAGATGTGGATCCGGATCTTCCCGGACAAGCCGATTACGAAGAAGCCGGCCGAGACCCGCATGGGAAGCGGCAAGGGCAATCCCGAGGGCTGGGTCGCGGTGGTGAAGCCGGCCCGGATCCTGTTCGAGGTCGAGGGCGTGACCGAGCAGATCGCGAAGGAAGCATTCGCGCTCGCGGCGGCGAAGCTCCCGGTCAAGACCCGCTTCATGAAGCGCGAGGAGAACTAGCCATGAAGGCGATGAAGGCAGGCGACCTCATGGAGCTGTCGGTCGAGGAGCTCAACGACAAGCTGGCCGAGCTCTCCGAAGAGCAGTTCAAGCTCAGGTTCCGCTCGGCGACGGAGTCGATCGAGAATCCGATTCAATTCCGGAACCGTCGCCGCGACATTGCGCGGATCAAGACGGTCCTCAAGGCGAAGCAGCAGGAGAGCTAGGCTCATGGCCGAACCAGAGACGACGACGATCCCGGACCGCAAACGGCGCAAGACCCGCGTCGGTGTAGTTCGCAGCGACAAGATGACGAAGACCTGCACGGTCGAGCTGACCCGGCGGTTCTCGCATCCCGTGTACAGCAAGCAGATGACCCGGCACAAGCAGATCAAGGCGCGCAACGAGATGGGCGCCAAGGCCGGCGACACGGTCAAGGTGATGGAGACCCGGCCGCTCGCGAAGACGGTGCGGTGGCGGGTGGTGGAGATCGTGGAGCGGGCGAAATAGGTGGTTCAGGGTTCAAGGTTCAGGGTGGGTTCGCCTAACCGTGAGCCCGGAACCTCCAACGAGATCAGAGACGGCATATGGTCCAACAAGAAACGATCCTCAAAATCGCGGACAACAGCGGCGCCCGCAAAGCGCTCGTGATCCGCGTCTTGGGCGGCTCGAAACGCCGATACGCCGGGCTCGGCGACGTGGTGGTCGTCACCATCAAGGACGCGATCCCGACCGGCCAGGTGAAGAAGGGCGACGTGGTCAAGGCGGTGATCGTGCGCTGCGCGAAGGAGACCAGGCGCAAGGACGGCACCTACATCCGCTTCGACGAGAACGCGGCGGTGCTGATCAGCGACAACGGCGAGCCCCGGGCGACCCGCATCTTCGGGCCGGTGGCGCGCGAGCTGCGCGAGAAGAAATACATGAAGATCGTGTCGCTCGCGCCGGAGGTGATCTGACATGAAGCAGCTGGTCTATAAGAAGGCGCGGCGGATCCGGACCAAGCCGGTAATCCGCGTCTCGGTGCACGTCACCAAGGGCGATACCGTCCAGGTGATCTCGGGAGAGTCCAAGGGGACCCGCGCCAAGGTGCTGCGGGTCTATCCGAAGACCGGCCGGGTCGTGCTCGAGGGGGTCAACATCGTCAAGCGCCACAAGCGTGCGACGGCCCCGGGCGCCGAATCGGCGATCGTGGAGTTCCCCGCGCCGATCCACCATTCGAAGGTGATGCTCATCGATCCCAAGTCGAACGAGCCCTCGCGGGTTCGCCGGCGGAAGGATAAGGACGGCACGGTCGAGCGGATCGCCGTGAAGTCTGGACAGTCGATCCCGAGGACTCGGTAAACGGTTATGGCCGAAGCCAAGACAGAAGCGAAACCCAAGGCGCCCAAGCCGCACGGCGGCCCGCCGCCCAAGGGAAAGTCGAAGGACAAGACCGCTCCCGCGGGCGCGACCGATCCGGCGCCCAAGGTTGCCGACGGCATGCCCCGGCTGCTCGAGTACTACACGAAGACGATCCGGCCGCGGCTCGCGAAGCAGTTCAACCTCACGAACCCGAACCAGATTCCTCGGCTCGTGAAGATCTCGCTCAACGTCGGCTTCGGCGAAGCGAGCAAGAACCCCAAGGCCCTCGACGCCGTGGTCGACGAGATGGCCCGGATCAGCGGCCAGCGGCCGGTGGTCACCCGCGCCAAGAAGGCGATCGCGAACTTCGGGCTGCGCGAAGGGTTGCCGGTCGGCGCGATGGTCACGCTCCGCGGCCCCCGGATGTACGAGTTTCTCGACCGGTTCATCTCGCTTGCGGTGCCGCGGATCCGCGACTTCCGCGGCCTGCCTAACCGGAGCTTCGACGGACGAGGCAACTACTCGTTCGGGATCAAGGAACAGCTGATCTTCCCGGAAGTCGATTACGACCGGGTCGACCAGATTCATGGGATGGACATCACGCTCGTGACGACCGCGGGCCGGGACGATCTCGCGATGGCGTTGCTCCGCGAGTTCGGGTGGCCGTTCCGCGGCGAGACGCCTCTCAAGGTGGCCTAGAGTATGGCAAAAACGTGTTGGATCGAGCGCGCCAAGCGCACCCCGAAGTTCTCGACCCGCGCGGTCCGGCGCTGCCAGCGCTGCGGCCGGGTCCGAGCGGTCTACCGGAAGTTCGGCCTGTGCCGGATGTGCTTCCGGGAACTTGCACTCAAGGGGCATATCCCCGGCGTGCGTAAAGCGAGCTGGTAAGGAGACCGACCAAGCATGACCATGACCGATCCTGTGGCGGATATGCTGACCCGCATCCGCAACGCGTGTGCGGCGGGTCACCGACGAGTGGACGTGCCGAGCTCGAGGTTGAAGGGCGAGCTCGCGCGGATCCTGATGGATCACCACTACATCGCCGGCTTCAAGGTGTTGGTGCCGACCAAGACCGACGTCGGCGAGGTGTCGAACCAGCGGGAGGGCCGCGGGGTCCTTCGGCTGACGCTCAAATACCATAACGAGCAGTCGGTGATTCGCGAGCTCAAGCGGGTCTCGGCTCCGGGCCTCCGGCACTACGTCAAATGCCGCGAGATTCCCCGCGTCAAGAACGGTCTCGGCATCGCGATCCTCTCGACCCCCAAAGGTCTGATGAGCGACGCGCAGGCCCGGGCCGCGAATCTCGGCGGGGAACTCCTCGCGCTGGTCTGGTAGGAGGATACTGTGTCGAGAATCGGTAGAAAGCCGGTCGCGGTGCCCAAGGACGTGACCGTCAAGATCGAGGGCAACCTGGTGTCGGTCAAAGGCCCCAAGGGCGAGCTCTCGCGGACGCTGCACCCGCTGATGAAGGTCTCCCTGGACGGCGACACGGTCGTCGTGGCCCGGCCCAGCGACGAGCAGATGCATCGCGCGCTGCACGGTCTCTCGCGCACCCTCGTCGCGAATATGATCGAAGGCGTCGACAAGGGATTCCAGAAGACGCTCGAGATTCAAGGCGTCGGCTATAAGGCCGAAGCGAACCCGCAGGGCCTCACGCTCTCGGTCGGGTACTCGCATCAGGTCAAGTATCCGGCGCCGGCCGGGATCAAGCTCGCGGTGGCGAACAACACCGTCGTGACGATCTCCGGCGCCAGCAAAGAGACGGTGGGCCAGGTCGCCGCGGAGATCCGCGCGATCCGTCCGCCGGAGCCCTACAAGGGCAAAGGCATCCGGTACCAGGGCGAGCAGGTCCGCCGCAAGGCCGGCAAGACAGGAGCGAAGTAACCGATGCGAGCGATTCATGCGCCGAAGACTCGAGAAGAGCGGCGCTACCGGCGGCACCTCAGAGTCCGCAAGAAGGTCGCGGGAACCGCGTCCCGGCCGCGCCTGGTCGTCTTCCGGTCGATCAAGCACATCTCGGCTCAGCTGGTCGACGACGATCGCGGCGTGACCTTGCTCGGCGTCACCGACGGCAGCGAGGGCCTCGTGCTCGCCGGCCAAGGCAAAGTGGCGAAGAGCAAAGCCACCGGGAAGCTGATCGCCGAGAAGGCCAAGGCGGCGGGCTTCACCCAAGTGGTCTTCGACCGCGCGGGTTATCGATATCATGGTCGAGTCAAAGCGGTCGCCGACGGCGCTCGCGAAGGCGGACTGGAGTTTTAAATGACCGAACCCGATGTGCAGGCACCAGCCGAGACGCCCACTGAAGCGCCGAGCCCGCCGAGAGGTCGTCGCGGGGGTGGCGGCGGCGGGGGACGGAGCGGCGGCGGTGGTGGAGATCGTGGCGGGCGGGGCGGCGGCGACCGCGGTGGTCGCGGGGGCCAGCGCGACCGTGAGGCGAGCGAGTTCATCGAGAAGGTGGTGGACATCAACCGCGTCGCGAAAGTCGTGAAGGGCGGCCGGCGGTTCTCGTTCAACGCGCTCGTAGCGGTCGGCGACGGCAAGGGCCGGGTCGGTCTCGCCACCGGCAAGGCGAACGAAGTATCCGAAGCAGTCCGCAAGGCGGTCGAAGCCGCCAAGCGCGCGATGTCGGAAGTGCCCCGGACCGGTTCGACGATCCCGCACGAGATCGTCGGCAAGCACGGCGCCGGCAAGGTGCTGCTCAAGCCGGCGGCGACCGGGACCGGCGTCATCGCCGGCGGCGCGGTGCGCGCGGTGCTCGAGTGCGCCGGGATCACCGACATCCTGACCAAGAGCCTCGG
>JBDTOH010000449.1:0-4955 GCA_039933355.1 Gemmatimonadota bacterium
GCCTTCGTCGAGCGGCGGCATGAACTCGCCGCCGATCCGCGACCAGGGGACGACCGTCAGCACGAGCGCGACGACGGCGGCGCCCAATACCGGCCAGCGGTGGCGGAGAACGAAAGTGATGATCGGTCGGTAGAGCGCAATCAGTCCCCGATTGATCGGATTGGCCCGCTCGCGATAGATCTTACCCCGGATGAACACGCCCATCGCTACCGGCACGAGAGTCACCGACAACAAGCTCGCGGCCGCCATTGCGAAGGTCTTGGTGAACGCAAGCGGCTTGAATAGCCGCCCTTCCTGCCCCTCGAGCGTGAACACCGGCAGGAACGACACCGTGATGATGAGGAGCGAGAAGAACAGTGCGGGGCCGACCTCCTTCGAAGACTCTCGAACTACCCCCCACCGCTCGGCCGTGGTCAGGGTCGAGGTATCGAGCCGCTTCTCGGTGCCCCTTGCCGCGGCAGCGCCGTCCTTCGCCTCCACCGCGCGCTCGAGGTGCTTGTGCATGTTCTCGATCATTACAATCGCGGCGTCGATCATCGCACCGATGGCGATGGCGATTCCACCCAGCGACATGATGTCCGCGCCAACACCGACCCACCGCATGGCGATGAACGCCATCAGGATCCCGATGGGGAGCGTCAGAATGGCGACGAGCGCCGAGCGAGCGTGGAGCAGGAACACGATGCAGACCACGGCGACGACCAGGCTCTCCTCGAGCAGTTTTCCTTTGAGATTCTCGATTGCCCGAAGGATCAGGTCGCTTCGGTCGTAGACCGGGCGGAGCACAACGCCTGCCGGCAGCCCGCTTTGGATCTCCTTGATCTTTGCCTTGATCCGCCCGATGGTGGTGAGCGCGTTCTGGCCAAAGCGCATCACCACGATTCCGCCCACCGCATCGCCCCGGCCATCGAGCTCGGCGATCCCGCGCCTAACGGCTGGCCCGATGCTCACCCGACCGAGCTCGGCGACCCGAATCGGGGTCCCGTTCTCGGCCGCCCCGACGACCACGTTCTCGATGTCGCTGAGGGATTTGAGGTAGCCGAGGCCCCGAACCATGTACTCGCGCTCGGAGAGCTCGAGCACCATCGCTCCGATGTCGGCGTTGGCGTTTTGAATCGCCGCCATCACAGCGGTGATCGGGATTCGATAGCCGAGCAGCTTCGCCGGGTCGAGGTCGACTTGATATTGCTTTTCGAACCCACCCAGCGCCGCGACTTCCGAGACCCCGGGGACGGCGGTGAGCGCGTAGCGGAGATACCAGTCCTGAATGCTGCGGAGGTCTGCGAGACTCTTTTTCCCCGTCGTGTCTTCGAGCGCGTACTGGTACACCCATCCGAGACCGGTCGCATCGGGGCCGAGCGTCGGGGTGACACTTGCGGGAAGCTTGTTCTTGAGCCCGCTCAGATATTCCAGCACTCGAGACCGGGCCCAATACAGATCGGTGCCGTCCTCGAAGATGACGTATACGAACGAGATCCCGAAGAACGAGTAGCCGCGAACCGTGCGCGAGCCCGGAACCTTGAGCATCTCGGCCGCAATCGGGAAGGTGACCTGGTCCTCGACAATGCGAGGGGCCTGGTCGTTGTAGTCGGCCTGCACGATCACCTGGATATCGCTCAGATCCGGAAGCGCCTCGAGCGGCGTGCGGCTGAGCGCCCAGATCCCGGCGGCGATCGCGGCCACCGCGCCGAGCAAGATCAGCACGAGGTTGCCGACCGACCAGTCGATGATCCGCTTGAGCATGCCCGTCACGCCCCCCTGGGCGGCGTACGGCCGGCGCGCCCCGCCGAGGAGTCGGGCATTGGCATGGTCATCGGAGCTGTAGCCTTCGAACCGGTGGCCGGCACCCTAACGGTCGGCTTCGATGCGGCTTTCGGCGGGGTCGTCGACATCCCCGGCATCGTAGCCATCGCGCCCAAGGCCGACCCGAGATTCGATTCCGCGTCGATGAGGAAGGTAGCGGAGGCCACCACCGTCTCCCCGGCCCGGAGGCCGGCGAGGATCTCGACCCGGTCGTCGTTGGCGGTGCCTAACGTCACCTCTCTCGGCGCCAAGTCACCGGTTGGCCGGCGGACGAACACCAGGTTCCGTTTCCCGGTGCCCAAGACCGCCGAACGAGGCACGCTGAGCACCGGCCGCGCTGCCGCAGCGAATCGGAAGGTCGCGTACATCCCCGGCTTGAGCTCCAGCTTGGGATTGGCGAGCTCGACCCGGACCCGAGCCGTACGAGTTTGCGGGTTGAGCGTCGGATAGACGTACGCGATCCGGCCCGTGCGGGTCGTGCCCGGCAACGCCGGGAACTCGGCCGTGACGGAGAGCCCGACTCGCACCGCCCCGAGGTCGCGCTCATAGATCTCGCCCTCGAGCCACACCGTAGCGAGATCGGCGACCCGATAGACGGTTTCGCCGGCCATGACGCGCTGGCCTTCGGTCACCAGCTTCTCAATGACGATTCCGCGTACCGGCGAGCGGAATGTCAGTGCCTTTCGCGGCTCGCCGCGCTCTTCGATCTCGCGCACCTCGTCAGGCGGGACCTCCCAGTAGAGCAAGCGGCGGCGAGCCGACTCGAGCAGATCGTCGGTGCCCTTCACGGCGTCGCCGGTCCCCGCGGAAACGTCGTGGCGAAGCCGCACTGCGAGCAGCAACTCCTGCTGGGCCGAGACCAGCATTGGCGAGTAGAGCGCGAAGAGCGGGTCGCCGACCCGAATGGCTTGGCCCGTGATGTTGACGAAGAGCTTGTCCACCCAGCCGTCTACTCGCACCGTGACCGTGCTGAGCCGGGTCTCGTCGTACCCCACGATGGCGACCGTCCGCACTTCGCGCTCGAGCGGCCCAAAGTCGACCGTTGCGAACGTCACGCCGATCCGACTGGCATCGGCGTCGGAGAGCATGACCGAGCGGGCACTGTCGGCGGCGGGCGCCGCACTGTGGTTGTGGCCGGTTGGTGCGGCTCCTGGATCGGTCCGCCGGATTGCGGTCCTGGCTACGAGGACGGCTCCGGCGAGAACGACTACGAAGGCCGCGATCGTGATAACCCTCGAGCGGAGTCGGCCCCGGCCGGACTGGAAGGGGGAGGGCTCCCGGACTCGCGCCGGGGGCACGTTAGGTGTTGTCATAGTCCCGGCCCTGGCGGAAGCGGTGGGGCGAGCTGCTCCGGGTCGAATAAGGATTGACCGAGCAGCATCTCGAGCTCGCCGAGGGCGGTCCCTTCCTCCGCGTCGAGCTGAAACACCTGCTGGAGATAGCGGTTTACGGTGAGTTGGGCATCGATCAGGGTGAGCAAGTCGACTTCACCGACACGGTAGGCGCCCATCGCCGAGGCCACCGTCGCGTTCGCCTGGGGCAGGATTGTCGTGCGATAGAGGTCGCGCAGCGTCCGGGTTCGGCGAATTGCCGCCGTCAATTCCCCGAGCCGGCCGCGAGTCTCGGCTCGCATCGCCGTGAGCTCCGCCTCCGCGCCTAACCGCATGGCCCGAGTTTCCTGCCGCATTCTGAGTTGGCGGCGCCCGGCCCAGATCGGCACCGTAAAGCCGAGCATGAGGCTCACCATCCGATCGGTGCCTTGAGCCATCGGCCGTTGCCCATATTGGAGGCCGAGTTGGAGGTCAGGCCAGATCTCGCTGCGGGCGCGTCGCTCGGCCGCCACCGACGCCTCGACGTCCAACGCTCCGGCGGCGAGCATGGGACGGCCGCCGAGGGCAAGGCGCTCGAGTGAGTCTGCAGAGGGAATCCGGTCGGGGAACCGGGGGAGTGCCGGTGAGGGCACGGGTGTGTCGGACGGCCGGTCGAGAAGGGCATTCAACCGGGCCGCCGCACCGTCTCGCATCGAACGCATCCGGGCGATTTCCTCCGTCATCCGATCGATCTCCACCTGCGAGCGGAGCACATCAGCCTGCTTGCCCTGACCGACCGAGTACATCGTCCGAGACGTGGTTCCGATATCGCGGAGCAGTCCTTGCGTGGCCGCCGCGACTTCGATACTGCGGTCGACCTGGTAGAGGTCGTAGAACGCCATGGCAGCCCGAGCCCGAAGGTCCCAGCCGAGGTCCGTCGCTCGGGCCCGGAGCGCCCCTGCCTGGGCTTCGGCTCCCCGGCCGGCGAGGCCCAGCCTGCCAGCGATCGGTACCATCTGCATCACCTGGATCTGGTTCATCCCGAGCGGGTCCTGTAAACCGAAGCCAGGGAGGTTTCGGTTCATCAGCCCGAGCTGAACCTGCGGATCAGGAAGCGTTCGGGCCGGGTCAACTCGTGCGGCAGCAGCGAGGGCCATCTGACGCGCTGCCTCGAGCCGGGGATTTCTGGCCTGGACCGCCCGGAGGACTTCCCCGAGAACAAGGGGCGGGGCCGTTGGGGCCTGGGCCCTGAGGAGCGGAGGCAGGATGAACATCGCTGCGATCGCCGCGGTGCCGGCGGCGCTCAGTAGCACGGGACCTTCTTCCTACGAACCAGCCAGCGATGATTTTGTCGCCGCACGTACGATCCTTCCACCGGTTGCCAGGCCGAGTCTCAGTGATCGGATCCTGACCTGAGCTTCGGTATTCGGTTCACGCTTGGACTGGAATCTACGGAGGGCACTTTGGAATGAGAGTAGAGAACTCGTTAAGGTTTGTTAATCCTGGCGAGTGAGCGTTAGGTTCGCGGGACTGTGCCCGGAGGTATGCCATCGAGTATTGGCAAGACTCATCCTTTCGAGCGAGCTCTCATCCCTTCGAGCGATAGGATCCCTGCCGTAGGTGGTTTCTATTCGTCGCCCTGTTGAATCACGCCAACGCACTGCGACGGTCCGGTGGCCGGTCCGTCGCGGCAGCACAAAGGACTAGCAATATGACGACCCGAACGTATTCGAAGATCGCGGCAGCGGTCACGCTCACTGTTCTCTTCATGAATGGAGCGGCGGCCCCGGGATCCGCGCAGGCTGCCAAGCCCGCCGCGGACACGACCCACAAGCATCCGCC
>JBDTOH010000450.1:0-4946 GCA_039933355.1 Gemmatimonadota bacterium
TCGCCGCGGCGCGGACCCTTGGTTTGGCGGAAGCGTCGGCCCCGAGGACGTCCATGAAATAGGAGTCCTCGGTGAGCTTCTTCTCGCGAAAGGTGAGGTGGTCGCGAAGAGCGAACGCCCGAGTGAGCGCTTCGTCGGCGCGTGCCGGGCGCTCGTTGTCATTGGCCAGCATGGTGCCGAGTTTCCTCCAGGCCATCGCGAACCCGGTATCGGCGGCCACCGCATCCTCGAGGAGCGCGATGGCCCTCGGGTGGTCACCCTGAGACTCGACCCGGATTGCCTGGGAGTATTTGCGGAGCGCGTCGAGCGAGCCGGTGGTTACCTCGGCGAGCGGCGCGTTGGCCCGCAGGGACCGCAGCGACTCGCCGATCTTGTTGCGGACGCGCTGCGAGACCTTGTCTACGGCGTCGAGGATTTCAGTTGAATCTCTGGCGGTCGCCCGCGCCGTGAAGAGGACGTGGCCGGAATCGGCGCTAACCAGCTGCGCCGACACGATGATGCTCGGCCCCGCTTGGCGCAGATCTCCAGCCACCACCGCCTTGAAGCCCTGACGTTTCGCGATGTCGAGGGCCACGTCCAGGCTCAATGGGATCGAGTCCGGCCGCTGCATCAGCCGGAGCACTCGCCGGATGTAATCCGGTTCGACTGGTGAGACCAGCTTCGACTGGGCGAAGTCCACCCGGAACGCCTGGGTGACCGCGGGGCCGAGCAGCGTATCGCGGGTTTGGTTGGAAAAATCCGCGATGATGAGCCGGTCCCGCTCGCTGAGCTTGCCGCTCGCGACCAGCGTCCCCACCGGCCCGATGCCTAACGCGCGCATTCCCATGTACGCGGTGGTGACAACCCCGAGCGTGGTGAAGGCCGCGACGCCGCCGGTGACCGCCCGCCTGAGCGTGAGCCGTCGCCGGCTCCCGTCCGGAGTCGGCTGGCCGGTGCGCCCGGACACCCGGCGGTTGTGGGCCAGCGCCGCCATGACCACGATCGGGAGCCCGGCCGCGAGCAGCACGACGGCCGCGACGAAGAACCAATCGGGGAGCCCCAACAGATTGCGCAGTCCCCACGCAACGCCGAGCAGAGCCGCTCCAGCGAGGCCGAACCAACCGAGCACACGCGGGAGTGGCCAAGCGGCCGCGCCGGGCAGCGGGACCGCGCCGGCGAGAGTCGTGGTCACGCCAGACCCGCTGAGCGCAACGAGCGCCGCCAGAAGGTCGCCGGTTTTCTGGAACCGATCCGCCGGTCGCTTCTCGAGGCAGCGGCTCACGATCGCCGCGAGCTCCGGCGGCACTGACGGTCTGAGCTCCGCGAGCGACTCCGGCTTGCGGATCATGTGCGCGGCAATCACCGCCTGGGCGGTGGGACCGCGGAACGGCGGTTCGCCGGCCAGAATCTCGTAGGCGAGGACTCCAACCGAATAGATATCCGCGCGCTGATCGAGATCCAGTCCGCCCGCGGCCTGTTCGGGCGCCATATACGTCGGCGTGCCGATCGAGATCCCGGTCTCGGTGAGGCGGCTCGTTTCGCCCGCGACGCTGAGCGCTCGGGCGATCCCGAAATCGGTGATGACGGCGTGATGGTGGCTCAGCAGAATGTTGTCGGGCTTGATGTCGCGGTGGATGACACCGAGCGAGTGAGCGTAGCCGAGCGCGTCGACGATCTCGATGAGCATACGGACGACGTCCGGCACCGGCAGCTCGCCTTCGCGCTCCAGCCGGGTCCGGAGCGATTCCCCCTCGACGAACGGCATCGTGTAATAGAGGATGCCGTCCGCGCTACCCGAGGCGAGCAGGGTGACGATATGGGGATGTTGCAGGGACGCGGCCACCCGGACTTCGCGCTCGAACCGCTCAGGGCTCAGCACCGCGGCCAACTCCGGCGGCAGCACTTTCAGCACCACCTTCCGTCCCAGCTCGATCTCCTCGGCCAGGTAGACGCGGCTCATGCCCCCGCCACCAAGCTCGCGCTCGATCCGGTATCGAGAGCCTAGGCTGGTCTTGAGCTTGTCGAGGAGTTGGTCCACCCAGCCGCCGGGGGAGAGGGAACGTGCCGGAAGGTAGGCGCCCGCTTGGGGACAAGCCAGAGACGCGGGAGTCGAGATCGAGTTAGGCTCGCGAGGCTGAGGGGGACGCCCGGCCGCCCCCATCAGCCTGACGGGTTGCGAAGGAGACCGCTAGGAGCGTCCTCTCGGACACGCGGGGAGCGGATTCGGGACCGACGTCCCGGACTGATTCGCGAACCAGCAATTGTTCGTGCCGGACCCGTCCCAGAGCAGGTCAACCGCGGGGAGGAACGGAATCGAGGAAGTCCCGCCGTTTCCGGTGACGTTGTTGTTGGTGATGCGGACGCCGTCCGGATTGGGCTCGATGTCGGCGAACGCCTCGGGTGGAAGACCCGCGAGCGCGCCCAACAGGAGCGTGCTGCCGAGCCCGACTCCCACGAATTGATTGCCGGTCACGACGTTGTCGTCGATGATCGCGCGGTCCACTCCTACCACCAAGATTCCCGAGCCCGTGGGGACGAACGACTCGAGCTCACCCGGATGGCCGAAGTTAGGCACGTTGTTGTCGTGGACCCGGTTTCGGAGGACCCGGACCCCTTCGGACGTCTTCACGGCGAGCCCCGGGAGGAGCACGACCATTACGCCCACCACGTTGTGGTAGCTCTCGTTGTCGAAGACGCCGACCCGGGTGGAGTTCTCGATCTCGATGCCGAGCACGTTGTCGTGCGCGATGCTCTGCCGAACCTCGACGTCGGTCGATTGCCCGACGTAGATCCCCGCGTCCGAGTGGCCCGTCGCGGTACAGCGTTCGATCACGCCGTGCGACGAGACGACTGGAAAGAGGCCGTACTCGCCTTTCTTGATCGCCGTGATGCGGGAAAACCGAAATCCGTCGACCCCGATGAGGATGACTCCGTTCTCGAGGAAGTCCCGCACGGTGAAATTCTCGAGCACGATGCCGGCGGAGTTTCGACGGACCGTGATCCCATTGTCGACGCCACCCGGATTCTTGATCACAACACCCGGCTTTCCATCGCCGCCGAGACCGACGAGGCGAAGCCCGGGCTTGTCGATCGTGAGAGCTTCGGCATAGATCCCGGGCTCGATTTGGATGACAGACCCCGCGGTAGCGGCATCGATCGCGGCCTGGATCGATTGCCCCGCATGCACGACGGTCGCCGCCGCCTTTAGGTCAGCGAGGGGTTTCAAGTCCGGCGCGGTGGGTGGAGGGCTGTCGCACGCAGCGGCGAGCAACCAGAGTGAGAGGAACGCGAACCGTTTCGACATGGGAGCTCCCGGTTGAGGATGGTCCGCGAGTATGCGCCACGCGGGTCAAGCGCCAGTCAAGCGCGTTCCCAACTCGCCGCCCTGTCGCCTTACCCTTGCCACGCAAGGGAGCGAGCTCTATACTATCCCTTGCCTCACCAAGGGAACGACCAATGGCCGACATGGAGCTGCACATCCTTCGCGAAAGCGTCGACCTCCTGATTCTCAAGGCGCTGAGCTGGGGCCCAAAGCACGGATACTCGATCGCAGAATGGATCGAGACGGCCACCCGGACCACGCTCCTGCTCGAGGAGGGAACGCTCTATCCGGCGCTGCATCGTCTTGCCCGGCGCCGGATGGTCCGCTCCGAGTGGGGACTGTCCGAGACCAATCGCCGGGCAAAGTTCTATGAGCTGACGCCCGCGGGCCGGGCTCGCTTGATCGCCCAATCCGCGACCTGGCGGCGCCATGTCGATGCCATCGCGGGCGCGCTCGCGGTTACCTCTGCCAAAGTCCCGCTCTAGCATGCGCGGCCTGCGCCGGACCTTCCGGCTCTCTCTGCTCCGGCCCCGTGACGTGGACCGCGATGTCGAGGAGGAGATTGCGTTCCACCTCGCCATGCGGGAGTCGAAGCTCCGGACCCAGGGCCTCCCGGCGCGGGAGGCGGCGCGGGCCGCGCGGGCCCGCTTCGGAAACTCGCCGCCATTCGCGCGGACTGTCTCCGCGAAAGTCACACCCTCGCCCGATCGGAGCGCACCATGCGATGGCTCGAGGAAGCGCGCCAGGATGTCCACTTTGCGATTCGCTCGCTGATAAGGGCAAAGAGCTTTACCGCGGCGGTCGTGCTCACGCTGGCGCTCGGAATCGGCGCGAACACCACGATCTTCTCGCTCACCAACGCCTTCGTACTGCGTCCGGTGGGCGGTCTTGGCGACGTGGAGGAGCTGTTCGAGCTGACCGATGTCACCTCTTTTCCCGCGTTCAAAGATCTCCGCGCGAGCGTTCCGGCGATCGCGCTCGCCGGGATCCGCGAGCGGCGGATTGCGCTCGGTCATGGCGCCGGCGCGGAGCACACGACCGGTGCGCTCGTCTCGGGCAACTTCTTCACGGTGGCGCGCGTGGGCATGGCGCTCGGCCGGGCGTTCAGCGACGCGGACGACGTCGCCGGAGCCGCGCCCGTCGGCGTGCTGGGGTACGAATACTGGACGCGCGGGCTCGGCGCCGATTCCTCGATTGTGGGCCGCTTCGTCACCGTGAACGGCGCGCCGGTCACCGTCGTGGGAGTCGCGGCCCGGGACTTTCGGGGCCTGCACCTGGGATCGGTGCCCGTGATCTTGGTTCCAATCAATGCGTGGACGGCAATCGCGCCGTCATCGAGGCGGCCCGTCCATCTCGAAGAGCGAGGCTGGACCTGGCTGTCCGTCGTGGGCCGGCTCGCTCCGGGGATGACGATGGCGCAGGCGCACAGCATGCTCGCCAACGCGATGAAGGTGATCATGCCCGGAACCGCCCGCGACGAGATCGAGCAGCAGAGCGCGCCGCGTCCGGCTCAAGCGGCCGCGCTTGCTTCCGATGCGCGAGACTCGGTGGTTCGCTTCGCAGCGATTCTGGCCACGGTGGTCGTACTCGTCTTGATCGCCGCCTGCGCGAATATCGCCGGGCTCCTGCTGGCCCGCGCGGCGTA
>JBDTOH010000451.1:0-4943 GCA_039933355.1 Gemmatimonadota bacterium
CCTCGCCGGCCTCTCATTCACCTCGCGACGGCGGCTGGCAGATCCCGTTCCCATTTCACCTTCCCGTTGTGCAAGGAGGTAGCCGCGTGTCGTGGACCAGCAAAATGCCGGGACTTGTGTCGTTCGCTGGATTGATCGGGATCGCTGCCTGCAGCGATCGACCGAACAACTCCCAAGCCGGACCGAGCCAGAGTCCGGTGGTGGCGGAATTGTCGGGGGCGTCATCGGGGCCGACGGAAACGTCGCGGTGGAACGAGATCGCCCGGACGCTCTCTCAGAAGTACGCGCCCAGCCCGATAGCCGGACAGCGCGGATTCACCTATCTGTCACTGGCGCAATACAACGCAGTGGTTGGCGCCGAAGCGGATCCGATCCACGCTTCGACCCGGGGAGCAGCGGCTGGAGCCTCTGTGGCCGTGTTGACTTGGCTGTATCCCGCCGAAGCGACCAATCTCGAGTCGCTGGTTCAGCCGGCTCAGCCGGCCGGGGCTCCGAGGTTCAGCGGCGGTGTCGCCATCGGGCGTGCCATAGGAGCCCAAGTCATCGCCAGCGCGGCGAACGACAACTTCAATCCGGTATGGACCGGCACAGTCCCGGTCGGTCCGAGATTTTGGTTCAGCGCGGCCCCGCCGATCGCGCCACGACTCGGTGAGATGCGACCATTCTTCCTCACGTCGGGCTCGCAGTTTCGGCCAGGCCCGCCGCCGGTCTTTGGCTCGCAAGCGTTCTTGCAGGCGCTCGCTGAGATCCGGCATTTGTCGGACACCCGGACCGCCGAGCAGGATGCTCTTGCCAAGTTCTGGGCGGTTCCGCACGGAGCCCTCGTCATTCCCGCATACGAAAACTCGATCCTCGCGGGCCTGATCCGAGAGCATGGACTGTCCGAACGCGGCGCCGCCCATGCCTTTGCGCTCGTGAACCAGGCCGCCATGGACGGGTTCATTGCCTGCCACGACGCGAAGTACACCTACTGGTTCCTCCGGCCCAACATGGCCGATCCGCTCATCACGACCTCGGTCCCGGTCCCGAATCATCCCTCGTACCCGTCGAACCATGCGTGTGTGACCGGCGCCTTCATGGCCGTCTCGGGCGCCATCTTTACAACCGAGGCGGCTCGGCTGAAGGAGCTCGCGGACGAGGCTGCGCGTTCCCGCGTCGTTGGCGGCATCCACTATCGGTTCGATGGGGAGGTCGGTCTGACCCTGGGAAGAACCATCGCCGCGTGGGCGGTCGCGCACGATGTAGCGACCGGGACGCCGTTTCCCATCAAGTAGCGGTTGCACGCAGGCGCCGCCGCAACAGCGCCTAACTGCGAAAAAGAAGCAGCCCGGGCTCACGACCCGGGCTTGGCGTCCTACGGCTGCCAAGGCTCGCGTCGGCCTTCCCGTCCGGCAACGAACATTGTCCAAGACGCCTCCGGTCTTCGGTCGAGCGCCGCCTCCCGGTTTGCCCTTGCCTACCAGCCGCGACATCGCATGACGTCTTCTTGGAGGCTCGGGAAGCAGCCCTGAGCAATCACGTGACCTCCTGCAGCGCGCCGACAGGATAGGTTCGCCGAGCGCCCAGAGTTACGCCTCCCGCCGAAGGGGGTCCCATCATGTACCGGTTGACCGCGTGGATTGGGTTGCTCGCCGCCGTGAGCTTGGCTCCGAGCGCGTCGGCCCAGGATCAGTCGCAGCTCGCGATCCCACCGGCCGGGAACGCGGAGCGGGCGGAGGTCTCCCAATGGATCGGTCTGGTCAAGGTGGCGATCGGATATCACAGCCCCAGAGTCCATCTGCGAGGTGCGACCGATCGAACCGGCCATATCTGGGGCGAGTTGGTTCAATACGGAATGTTCGATGAGGGCTTCGGGCCTGCCGCGGCGACTCCATGGCGGGCCGGAGCCAACGAAACCACCACGCTCACGGTGTCGCACGACGTCATCCTTCAGGGCAAGCCGCTGAAGGCCGGCACCTACGCCTTCTTCCTCGAGCTCGCACGAACCGGACCGTGGACGCTGATTCTCTCGAAGAATATCGGCTGGGGCAGCTTCCAGTACGACTCCGCCAACGACGTGCTGCGGGCGGCGGTGACGCCCGAGGACGCCCCGTTCACAGAGTTTCTGACCTATCAGTTCACCGATCGGTTGCCTAATTCCGCCGTTGGATATCTGCAGTGGGAGAACAAGCGGATTCCTTTCAAGTTCGATGTGCCCAACGTCAATGAGCTCTACCTCGCGCAGATTCGGCAGGATCTCCAATCCTGGCCTGGGTTCTACTACCAGAGCTGGCAGCAGGCCGCCGATTTCGCGGTGGCGAACCGGCTTGCCCTCGATGAGGCATTGGTCTGGGCGAACCGGGCGATCTACGAGCCGTTCCGAAATGCCGCGCTCGGCAGCCAGGACTTTTCGACTCTTGCGACCAAAGCGCGGGTATTGCAGGCGCTCGGCCGCGAGACTGACGCCGATACGACGATGGACCGGGCGATCCACTTGGATGGCGCCACGGCACCGATCATCAACCAGTATGCGGGGAGCCTGCTGACCGCCGGGCGGAAGGAGCGGGCGATGGTGTTCTTCAAGCTCAATCGCGAGCGACACCCGGACGACTCGTTCTGGCCGTACTTCGGACTCGCTCGGGGATACACCGCCCTCGGCGACAAGAAGAATGCTATCGCGAACTGGGAGATCACGCTCAAGCATCTTCCGCCCGGCCTGGAGACGAACCGCCCGGCGTTCGAGCAAGCGCTCCAGCGGCTCAAGACGGGGTCTTTGCCCTGACGACGGGACAGCGACCTGGGCATCCCGCGGTCCAGGAGGGACTGTTGTCCCCGAAGGGCGCCCACTCCCATGCCTGAGCGCCGGCAAACGCGCCCTCCATAGGTCGTCCGAGAGCCGGTAGTCGCTAGCTTCAGTGAAGGTTAGGCGGCATTCCAATGTCCGATGCAGAAGCGCGCTGAACATTTCGAACCCCGCGACGGACGTGAAGGTCCGATTGACGTCCCTTCGACGTACGGGGTGACCGGGTCGCCGCCGGCACCGTGCGCTCGCACAGCGGTGGCGTGGTTAGGTATCACATCATCCCCCGGCGGCGGCTTCTGCGGGCGTGAGTACCTTGATCGAGTGGTGTCGCACCTCGCGCTCCTTCCAGAGCGAGTAGATCGCGGGAATCACTACCAGGGTGAGGACCGTGCTACTGATCATGCCGCCAACCATCGGCGCCGCGATCCGCTTCATCACGCTGGCGCCCGCGCCGGAGCCCCAGAGAATCGGCAACAGACCGGCCATGATGGCCATCACCGTCATCATCTTGGGCCGAACCCGCTCGACCGCTCCCTCCATGACGGAGTCGTAAAGATCGCGGAGCGAGGGCGTTCGCCCTTCGGCGGCCCGAGCCGCCCAGGCATGGTCCAGATAGATCAGCATAACGACGCCGGTTTCCGCGGCGACGCCCGCCAGCGCGACGAACCCGATCCCAACCGCTACGGACCAGTTGTAACCGAGGAGCCAGATGAACCAGATGCCGCCGACGAGCGCAAACGGCAGGGAGAGCATCACGATCAACGCCTCGCCGACGCTTTTGAAGCTGAAGTAGAGGAGCACGAAGATGATCGCGAGGGTCGCGGGGATGACCAGCTTCATCCGCTCCTTGGCCCGCTGCATGTACTCGTATTGCCCGCTCCACACGATCGTGTAACCCGCGGGCAGGGTCACCGTGGCGTCCACCTGTCGCTTGGCGTCGGCGACATAGCCGGCGATGTCTCGTCCGACCACGTCCACATACACCCAGGCGGTGGGTTGAGCCCCTTCGGTGCGCACCACCATCGGGCCCGCCACCTGCTTGATGGTTGCGACCTGCCCGAGCGGAACGAACGCCTCTCGGTTCCCGGCGAGGGCCGGTGGACCCATGGGGCTGGTGGCCATCACGCCGGCGCCGCCGGTGCTCCCACCGAGGCCGTGCACCGCGGGGATCAGGACCGAGGCGAGGCGCTCCGGGTTGTCGCGCAGCTCCTGCGGGTACCGGATCCGAACCCCATAGCGCTCCCGCCCCTCGACGGTCTGGGTGATCGTCATGCCGCCAACCGCGGTGGCGATGACGGTCTGCACGTCGCCCACGTTGAGCCCGTGGCGCGCCGCGGCGGCCCGGTCGATGTCGATGTCGAGGTAGTAGCCGGAGACGGCCCGCTCGGCGAACGCGGAGCGGGTGCCCGGGACTCCCTGGACCGCTCGCTCGATCTTTTTGCCGACCCGTTCGAGCTCGGCGAGGTCGGGCCCGAAGATCTTGATCCCTACCGGGGTCCGAATCCCCGTCGCGAGCATGTCGATGCGGGCCTTGATCGGCATGGTCCAGGCGTTCGTCACCCCGGGCAGCCGAACGGCTGAATCCATCTGGGCGACCAGCTGGTCGTACGTTAGACCGGGCCGCCACTCGGCTTCGGGTTTGAGGGTGATCGTCGTTTCGAACATGTCGAGACCGGCGGGATCGGTGGCGGTCGTCGCGCGACCGGCTTTGCCCCACACATGCTCGACCTCGGGGAAGCTCTTGAGGATGCCATCCTGAGTCCGGAGGATTTCGCGGGCCCGGGCCACGCTCACGCCGGGCAGCGTCGTCGGCATGAATAGGATGGTGCCTTCATCGAGCGGCGGCATGAACTCGCCGCCGATCCGCGACCAGGGGACCACGGTCAGCACGAGCGCGATGACGGAGGCACCCAATACCGGCCAGCGGTGGCGGAGAACGAAAGTGATGATCGGCCGGTAGAGCGCGATCAGGCCGCGATTGATCGGATTGGCCCGCTCCCGATAGATCTTCCCCCGGATGAACACGCCCATCGCCACCGGAACGAGAGTCACCGACAACAAGCTCGCGGCCGCCATCGCGAAGGTCTTGGTGAAAGCGAGCGGCTTGAAGAGCCGACCCTCCTGCGCCTCGAGCGTGAAGACCGGGATGAACGACACGGTG
>JBDTOH010000452.1:0-4942 GCA_039933355.1 Gemmatimonadota bacterium
CCACCACGAGACGGGCATAGGCCAGCCGGACCGCCGCGTCTTCCGGCGTCATGGCCCGCATTTCTCCGCCCTCGCCTAGCTTCCCGGCCGCTGCGGCGGCGGGCGCGCCGAATGCTCCGAAAATGACGTTCGTAAACGAGCGGTTCATCGCCTTGCACATCAGGATCGAGAGCAGAAATCCCGACGCGCCGTCGAGCGCGCCGACGATGATCAGGAGGTTGTTGTTGAGCGCGAAGCCCATCGCCGATGCCGACAGGCCGGCATACGCGTTGAGGAGCGAGATGACGACCGGCATGTCGGCGCCGCCGATCGGGAGAACCATCGTCACGCCGAGCACCGAGGCGAGCGCCGTGGCGACCCAGAACAACGTGGTGTGGCTCGGGTCGACCACCAGCGCGACGATGCAGCCGAGCGCGCCGAGCAGCATGCCGATGTTGATGACATTTTGAGCCGGCCAAGTGATCGGCCGGCTCGGCAGGAACTCCTGGAGCTTGCCGAACGCCATGAAGCTGCCGGTGACGGTCATGGCGCCGAGGATCACCTCGAAGCCTAACGCGGCCATCGTGCCGGGCGGCGTGGCCCCTTTGAAAAGCCAATACTCGTTGACGCCCACGAGCGTCGCCGCAACCGCACCGAACAGGTGGGAGATCGCGACGAACTGCGGCATCGCGGTCATCGGGATATCGACGAAGAGCGGCTTACCGATGACGAGGCCGATGGTCGAGCCGATCAACGCTCCGCCGATGATCCAGTCGAACCGGACGACCTCTTGATGGAGCAACGTACCGATCACCGCGAGCAGCATCCCGAACGCGGCCCAGTGGAGACCTTGCCGCGCCTTTTCGGGATGGGTCAGGCCACGCAGGCCGAGGATGAAGCCGACGGAGGAAACCAGATAGATGAGCTGCACGACCAACTCGCGCGAGTTGGCCGGGGCGACCTGCAACGGTTCGGCGAGACTCATCCGTTCTTCCGATCCTGACGCCGGAACATCTTGAGCATCCGATCGGTGATCAGGAAGCCACCCACGACGTTGATGCAGGCGCAGCCCACCGCGATCGCGCCGAGTACGCTGCTGAGCGTGCCGCGATTGCTGCCGGCGGCAACCAACGAGCCGACGAGCGAGATGCCCGTGATTGCGTTCGCAAGCGACATGAGGGGTGTGTGGAGGAGCGCAGGCACCTTGGTGACAACCAGGAAGCCCACGAATCCCGCCAACACGAACACATACAGTTGGATGATTGCGGTTAGCGACATGTGGCCACGGTGAGACGGTTGAAGCTCAGACGCCGGCAGTTGCCGCGGGCGCCGGAGCGTTGGCCCACATGGGCCCGACGATCGGATCGTTCTGATCGACTGCGAAGCGGCCTTCCTTTGCCGCGTGCTGAATCAGCGCGAGCATGTTGTTGCTGTACATGACGCTCGCGTCCCGCGGCAGCGTGCTCGCGAGGTTGAGCGGCCCAATGACCGTGACTCCGGCGACGGTCACCGTATCGCCCGGTTTGGTGACCTCACAGTTGCCCCCGCTCTCCGCCGCGACGTCCACGATCACCGATCCAACGCGCATCGAATGGAGCATGGGAGTTGTGATCAATCGGGGAGCGGGCTTTCCCGGGATAGCGGCCGTCGCGATGACGAGATCCATGTCGCGAATGTGCGTGCCGATCGCCGCGAGCACTCGAGCCTGCTGCTCGTCGGCGAGCTCTTTCGCATAGCCGCCGGAGCCTTCCGCCGCGGTCGAGACCGCTTCGGCGTCGACGAACCGAGCGCCCAAGCTCTCGACCTGTTCCTTCACGATCGGTCTTACATCGAACGCCGAGACGAGCCCACCGAGCCGCCGCGCGGTGGCGATCGCCTGGAGTCCGGCGACGCCGGCGCCGATCACGAAGCATTTCGCCGGCGTGATGGTGCCCGCGGCGGTGGTGAGCATGGGGAGGAAACGGCCCATCCGGCTCGCGCCGAGCAGGACCGCCTGATAGCCGGCGACGGTGGCCTGCGAGGAGAGCACGTCCATCGACTGGGCCTTGGTGGTCCGCGGAACGAGCTCCATGGCGAGCGCGATGACGCCGCGGGACGACAGCTCGCGAAGCAACTCGCTGGACGCTTGAGGCTGGAGCAACCCGGCGAGCACGGTCCCGCTCGCGAGCGGCTCGAACTCCGCGGTCGTGGGCCGCTGGACCTTCACGACGAGGTCGGCGCCGGCGAGCGCTTGGGCCCCGGAGCCCGCGATGGTCGCGCCGGCCTCGACGTACTGGTCGTCGGGAAAGGAGGCTTCGACCCCCGCCCCGGTCTCGACCGCAACTTGGTGTCCCTGACCGATCAGCTTCTTGACGGAGGCGGGAACGAGCGCGACTCGGCGCTCGCGCGGGGCTGTTTCCCGCACAACGGCTATGCGCATGACACCTCGATTGGAAGTACAGGGAGCGAGCGAATTTACATGGCTTGGGCGCGGGTTGGAACTGGTCCGGCGGATAGGGAATGGGGAATAGGGAATCGGGGATTCGGGACGGGATTCAGCTGGGACGCGGTGCAATTGGGGCAGCGACGCGCATAACTTGGTGCATCATGGGGAGAAATCTTCTGCGGGTTCGGGTGTACGCGCCGGGCTCGATCGGGAACGTGGGGCCGGGGCTCGACGTGCTCGGGCTTGCTGTGGCCGGCCGGGGGGATACGGTCGCGGCTGAGCGCACCCGACGACCGGGCATCGTCGTGACCGAGCCGGGGGATCCGCGGTTGCCTCGCTCGGCGACGAAGCATTCGACTGCCATCGCGGCGCAGAGTGTGCTCGAGCGAGCCGGCCTTGCGGGCCGGGTGGGGCTCACGCTCGCAATCGAGAAGGGCCTTCCGATCTCCGGCGGCCAAGGCGGCAGCGCGGCATCCGCGGTCGCCGGCGCAGTTGCCGCGAACTTGCTGATCGGCTCGCCGCTTGGCGATGTGGAGATCATGCTGGCGGCGCTCGATGCAGAATTGCAGGTCGCGGGACGTCACCTCGACAATATCGCGCCCTCGCTCCTCGGCGGGCTCGCGCTGATTCGGTCGCTCGACCCGCTCGATGTGGTCGGCCTGCCGACGCCGAGGGGACTGTTGATCGTGCTGGCGCATCCGGAGCAGGAGTTTGAAACCAAGCGGGCGCGCTCGGTGCTTCCCGCCCGGGTGACGCGCGCCATCGCGCTCCATCAGGCGGCGCAGGTCGCGGCGATCGTCGCGGGGGCCGCGCTCGGGGATGTGGCACTCATGGGCCGCGCAATTGACGATCGAATCGCCGAGCCCGCGCGAGCATCCTTGATGAAGGGCTTCCGAGAGGCGAAGGCGGCGGCGCTCGACGCGGGCGCCTACGGCTGCTCGATCTCGGGCGGAGGCCCGACCGCGTTCGCGATCGTCGCGGACCGCCCGTTAGGCAGGCGGGTGGGCATGGCGATGTGCGCCGCGTACGGGGCGCAAGGCGTTCGGGCGAGCTTCCGAGTCGCAACCGTTGACCGACAAGGAGCCCGGAGAATATGAGCCGATCGACGCTCTGGTGCAGCGCATGCGAGACGGAGCTGCCCATCAAGAGCCGGGTGACCCGGTGCCCGAAGTGCGCCGGTCTCCTCGAGGTCCGGCTCACTGACGTGCGCGAGAACGGCGCGGGACTCCGGCGCCGGTTCGACGAGCGGCTCAAGCTGCAGCGCGGGGTCGAGCGCTCGGGAGTCTGGCGGTACCGCGAGGTGATCTACCCGGCCGCGCGGGACGACGAGATCGTCTCGCATCCCGAAGGCAACACGCCGCTGATCGATCGGGCCGCCATCTCCGACTGGGCGGGCGTGGACGGGCTCCTGCTCAAGCACGAGGGCCATAACCCGACCGGCTCGTTCAAGGACCGGGGGATGACGACCGGCGTGACGCACGCGGTCCGGATCGGCTGCCGCGCGATCGCGTGCGCGTCGACCGGGAACACGTCGGCGTCGCTCGCGGCGTACGGGGCCCAAGCGGGCCTCACGGCGGTGGTGTTCATCCCGGCCGGCAAGGTCGCGTTAGGCAAGATGGCGCAGACGCTGGCGTACGGCGCGACCACGCTCGCGGTCAAGGGCGATTTCGACACCTGTCTCAAGCTGATCGATGCCGCCGGCCCCGACCTCGGCCTCTACCTGCTCAACAGCATCAACCCGTGGCGGCTCGAGGGACAGAAGGCGATCGTGCTCGAGATTCTCCAGCAGCTGGCGTGGCAGGTGCCCGACTGGCTGGTGCTGCCGGGCGGCAATCTCGGGAACACGTCGGCGTTCGGGAAGGCGCTCCGCGAGGCGCTCGAGCTCGGGATCATCGACAAGGTGCCGAGAATCGCGGTGATCCAAGCGGCGGGCGCCTCACCGTTCGCGCAGAGCTTCGCGGAGGCATTCACGACCCGTCCGGTGGTGACGGCCGACACGGTGGCGACGGCAATCCGGATCGGCGACCCGGCTTCGTTCGACCGCGCGGTGGCGACGATCCGCCTAACGAACGGGGTCGTCTCGTCGGTGACGGATGACGAGATCCTCGCCGCCAAGCGGTTGATCGACCGAGCCGGAGTGGGATGCGAGCCGGCGAGCGCGGCGTCGGTCGCTGGAGTGCGGAAGCTGGTCGCGGCGGGGACGATCGGCCGGGGGGAGACGGTGGTGGCCGTGCTCACGGGGCATGTGCTCAAGGACCCGGAGATCCTGCTCCGACCGGGGGCGACTACGCCGCCGATCGAGGTGGGGGCGTCGGTGGAGGAGATTGGTGTAGCGCTGAAAGGGTTGGGGCTTGGGGGTTAGGGGTATCGGGCGGGGATCTGGGCAGGGGGGGCGGATACAACGGATTGGCGGACTCGGCGGATCGTTTCGGGGAACGGGTTGGATCAATGTTTGGGGAACAGCACGATCGGAGACGAGGAAACGATAAGACATTGAAGCAAAAAAAACGAACAACAATCAAGTGACCTCGGAGGTCG
>JBDTOH010000453.1:0-4929 GCA_039933355.1 Gemmatimonadota bacterium
AGAAACTTGCCCGGCCCATAGTGCCGGTAGGCGACCGTTCCGTCCGCGGGGTAACGGTTGACGTGCACGCTGAAGACGTTCATGAAGATCGCGACCCTCGTCGAGGGCCCCTTCATGTAGGCCGGCTCGTCGATCGAGATGATGCTCACAACCTTACCGTCCGCCGGCGCGAGGATCAGGTCGGGCCCGCGGACCTTGTCGCGGACCGGATCGCGAAAGAACGCCACGACCCAGATCGCCACGGGAACCAGGATGATCGCGGGGATGTACCAGTGCAGCACTGCACAGATGACGACCAGCGCCCACGCGATGATGATGAACAGCCAGCCTTCGGGTGCGACGCGCATCACGCAAACTCCGCGAGAGGTTGGCCCGTGATCAATCGATACGCCTCGACATATCGCTCGCTGGTCGCGGCGACGACTTCCGGCGGTAACGAAGGCCCGGGAGCTTCGCCGTTCCAGCGGCCTTGGTCCTTGAGGGCGAGCAGGTAATCCCTGAGCGGCTGCTTGTCGAAGCTCGGCTGGGCCCGCCCCGGCTCGTACCGGTCCGCGGGCCAGAACCGGGAGGAATCCGGCGTCAGCACCTCGTCGATGAGCCGGAGCGTCCCATCGGCGCCGGTCCCGAACTCGAACTTGGTGTCCGCGACGATGATGCCGCGCGAGCGCGCGTGATCCGCGCCGGCGCCGTAGACCGCGAAGCTCCGCCGGATCAGCTCGTCCGTGAGGCTGCCGCCTAACGCCGATGCCATCTGGGCCGGCGTGACGTTGATGTCGTGCCCGGTCTCTGCCTTGGTCGCCGGGGAGAAGAGCGGGTGCGGGAACGGGTCGCTCTCGGACAGGCCGGCCGGAAGCGGCTCGCCGGCGAGCGTACCGGTCTGCTTGTACTCCTTCCACGCCGAGCCCGAGATGTAGCCGCGGACGACGCACTCGAATGCGACCGGCTCGGTCCGGCGGACCAGCATCGCGCGGCCCGCGATGTCAGAGCGGTGCCGCTCGAGAGCCGGGATCTCGCGGACGATCTCGCGGTGATCGGCGGTGAGCAGGTGGTGGGGGCCGAGGTGGCCGAGCTTCTCGAACCAGAACGCGCTCAGCTGGGTGAGCACCGATCCCTTCCGCGGGATCGGCTCGGTCATGACAACGTCGAATGCGCTCACCCGATCGCTCGCGACGAGCAGCAGCCGAGCGTCGTCCACCTCGTACACCTCGCGAACCTGACCGCGGCGGAGCAGGGGCAGCGGGAGGTCGCTTCGAGTCAGCACCGACGTCATACTTTCACCTCTCCCGCGGGCGCCGCGGACGCGAGCGGGGTCGCCCGTTCGAGCAGCGGCTCGAGAAACTCATGGAGAAACTCGCGGACTTGCTCGGGCGAGCGGCCGATGTAGCGCTCCGGCACCAGCTCCGCCTGGAGCCGCCCGGCGGGAACCTTTGCGAAGGCGGGCGCTGCCGTGAGCCGGGCGAGGAGATCGTTAGGCTCCCCTTCGCTGACTCGCTTGGCGACGGTGTGGCTCGCCTGCCGGATCACTTCGTGCAGCTCCTGGCGATCGCCTCCGGCCTGGACGCCCAGCATCAGCCACCGCTCGGTGGCCATGAACGGCATCTGCTCGGCAACATGGCGGGCGATCACGGTCTCGCGCACCTCGAGCCCGGTGACGATGTTCGTCGCGAGGATCAGGATCGCGTCGGTAGCGAGAAACGCTTCGGGCAGCGTGAGCCGCCGGTTGGCGCTGTCGTCGAGCGTCCGCTCGAGCCACTGGGTCGCAGCGGTGTTCGCGGTGTTGGCCTGGAGCGAAATCACAAACCGGGCGAGCCCATTGATCCGCTCGGCCCGCATCGGGTTGCGCTTGTACGCCATGGCGCTCGAGCCGATCTGCTCCGACTCGAACGGCTCGAGCAGCTCGCCCTCGTGCTGGAGGAGCCGGAGATCGGACGCCATCTTCGACGCGGACTGGGCGATGCCGCTCAAGGCGTCGAGGACGATGCTGTCCACTTTGCGGGTATACGTCTGCCCGGTGACCGCGAACGGCTCTTCGAACCCCATCTTGGCGCTGACCCGCCGGTCGAGCTCCCGAACCTTGGCGTGGTCGCCGGCGAAGAGCTCGAGGAACGACGCCTGCGTCCCGGTCGTGCCTTTGCAGCCCCGGAACCGCATCGTCTCGATCCGATGACAGAGATCTTCGGCGTCGAGGCCGAAATCCTGGGCCCACAGCGTCGCGCGCTTGCCCACGGTGGTGAGCTGGGCGGGCTGGAAGTGGGTGTACGCGAGACACGGGAGCCCGGCATGTCGCTCGGCGAAAGTCGCGAACGCTTTGAGCAGCGCCACGATCCGGCCGAGCAGCAGGCGAAGGCCGTCCCGCATGATGATGAGGTCGGCGTTGTCGGTGACGTACGCGCTGGTGGCGCCGAGGTGGAGATAGGGGCGGGCCTCGGGGGCCTGATCGCCTAACGCATGGATGTGGGCCATGACGTCGTGGCGGAAGCGGCGCTCGTACTGGGCCGCCGCCCCGAGGTCAACGTCGTCGAGGTGGGCTCCGATCGCCGCGACTGCCGCCCCCGGAATGTCGAGGCCGAGCTCGCGCTCGGTCTCGGCGAGCGCGAGCCAAAGACGGCGCCAGAGCCCGGAGCGGTGCCGGTCGCTCCAGAGCGCCTGCATCGCCGGCGATGCGTACCGGGTTCCGAGGGGCGACTGGTAGCGCGCGTCGGTCATCGGAACGCCAAGTCGGTGTAGGCGGGCTGGCCTTGCCGCTCGAAATAGATTCGGAACACCTGCTTCGAACCCATCGACTCGAGCGCGCCGGCGACCTGTGCCGCCGTCTTGATCTCGGTCTGGTTGATCCGGCGGATGACGTCGCCTTCGGTGAGGCCCGTGGCGCGGGTGACTTCTTCGGTGATGCGGAAGATCAGCGCTCCGCGATCGCTCACGATCCGGCGCTCCGCCTGCACGGCCGCGGTCACCGTGATGACCTCGAGCCCTTTGATGACGCTCACCTTGGCGGCGGTTACGCTGGGAAGATCGGCGGAGACGATCCGCGTGAGCGTCGTCGCGGTGCCGGTCTTGACCCGGATGCTGACCGTGTCGCTCACATGCAGATCGAGCTTCACCGACTCCCAGTCGAGATAGTTGCGGAGCTTCCGGCCGTTCGCCTCGACCAGGATGGCGTTCGGCGTCAGGCCGGCGCGGGCCGCGGGACTTCCCGGGGCCACGCTCGTCACCTTGACGCCGCCCTGGCTCTTCCAATCCCGCATCGCACCGGCAACCTCGATCCCGATCCACGCCCGCCGGACCGCGCCGTTGCGGATGATCTCGTCCGCGATCCGAACGACTCGCTCGATCGGGATCGCAAAGCCGAGGCCGATCGAGCCGCCGCTCTGGGTCAAGATGAAGGAGTTGACGCCGACCACCTCGCCCGAAGCGTTGACGAGCGGGCCGCCCGAGTTCCCGGGGTTGATGGCGGCGTCCGTCTGGATCATGTCGAGGTAAATACCGGACTGCTCGCGGTTCGGCACGACATTCCGTCCGGTCGCGCTGACCACGCCGGCAGTGACGGTCGGCTCGGAGTTGCCGAGGAGATATGTGTATGGATTGCCGAGCGCGACAACCCACTCGCCGATGAGCAGGTCGGTGCTCTTCCCGGTGGTGACGCTCGGAATGTCCTTCTTCGTGACTTGAAGCACCGCGATGTCGGTCATCGCGTCCTCGCCTAACAGCTTCGCGGGGAGGTCGGTGCCGTCGGGAAGCGAGACCGTGATCGATTCGGCGTTGTCGACGACGTGCTGATTGGTGACGATGATGCCGGGACGGAGCGCGAAGCCGGTTCCATAACCTTGGACGAGCTGCTCGCGCTGCTCGGGGACGAAGAACAGATCGAACATGCTCTCGGCTTCGACCTTGCGATGCGACGCGACGTTGACCGAGACCACCGAGGGTGCGATCCGGGAGGTGGCGTCCACGATCGCGGTCCGGCGCGAGGCCGTGACCGTCGCGGACGTGGACGCACGCTGGCGGGGGGTCGCGCTCGCTTGCTCGACGATGCTGGCTTCGCGCGGCGGCCCGCACGCGAGCGTCGCGGCGCAGGCGGCGGCTCCGAGCCAGTGTGCGGGGCGCGTCATGCGGCCACCTCCGGGAGCAGGAACCATTCTTCGGGGTATCGGGCCATCACGAAATAGAGACCCTGAGCCGGAGCGGGCGGAGACGTACGCACCGCGGGGTCCTGGGCAAGCAAAGCATCCATGTCGGTCTCCGGCCGGCGCCCGAGCGCCACCTCCACCATGGTTCCGACGAGCATTCGGACCATGTGGTGCAGAAAGCGGTCGGCGGCGATTCGAAGGCGAACCCCTGCGTGGTCCGATCGCGCCTCCCATCGCGCCAAGCGTACTCGGCACCGCGTGTGCGGGCGGAACGAGCTCCGCACCGAGACCGCCAGGAAGTCGTGCTCGCCGATCAGCCGCCGGCTGCTGTGCTCGAGCAACTCGAGGTCGAGCGGCAGCGCCAAGTCCCACTCGAACGGCTCGCGAAACGGGGAGCGGGCGCCGGCATCGGTTCCGATCCGATACTCGTACTCGCGCTCCGCGGCACACGTCCTCGCATGGAACTCCGGCCGAGCTTCTCGCACCTCGGCGACGAAGCAGTCGCTCGGAAGGAGCGCATTCAAAGCCCGCTGCAACGAATCCGGGGTCCAGCGGGCAGGAAGGGCAAAACTGACACCCATTCCCAGCGCGTGGACCCCGGCGTCTGTTCGCCCGGCGGCATGAGCCCGGATCTCACCTCCGGCGAGCCGTTCCAGCACCTTCTCGAGCTCTTGTTGAACGGTCCGACCCTCTCGTTGACGTTGCCACCCGACGAAGCGAGTGCCATCGAACTCGAGCGTCGCCAGGAACGTCCGTGTCATGGCGGAAAATAGCGGAGCAGCAGGGGTTGCGAAATGGGGAC
>JBDTOH010000454.1:0-4914 GCA_039933355.1 Gemmatimonadota bacterium
TCCGGCGCTGCCGACGGAGCAGGAGCGTGCGCTGCTCGCCGCAGGCAACGAGAGCGTCATCAAGCTCAATCACGTGATCCATCACGGCGGGATCGGCCATCACGTGCAGAACTGGTATGCCTTCCGCTCCCCGTCGCGGATCGGCCGGGTTGCCGCGGTGGATTGCGCGTCTCGGATCGCGATGTTCTCGGGCGGCACGATGGCGGAAGGTTGGGCCTGTTACGCAACGGACCTCATGGACGAGGTGGGGTTCCTCACTGCGGCGGAGCGTTATGAAGAGCAGCAGTCCCGTTGCCGGATGTGCGCCCGGGCCGTGGTGGACGTGCGGCTTCACCACGGGCGCTATACCATCGAGCAGGCGGCGGCGTACTACCACCGACAGGCCGCGATGACTCCCGAAGCGGGGCGAGCGGAGGCCGTCAAGAACAGCATGTTCCCGGCCGTGGCGGTCATGTACTTGATCGGACGGGACGCCATTCACGAGCTACGCCAGGAGACGGCCGCGCGGCGAGGCGCCGGCTTCTCGCTCCGCGCGTTCCACGACGAGTTTCTCTCCTACGGCTCGATCCCCGTCGCGTTGATCGCGGAAGACATGAAGCGGAGAGACGATCGTTGAGAAGGCTCATCGCGGCCGCTCTCGGGCTCACCGCCTTGACCGGCTGCGGCGGAAGCGCGCGCTCGAGCGGCGACTCGAAGCCCGGGAAGAAGATTCTCCGGGTCGCCTACGACCGCGAGATCGACGTCCTCAATCCGTTCACCAGCCAGAACCTGGTCGATATCAGCTTCAGCATGATCGAGGGACTGGTGACCACGGATGAGACCAATCGGTACGTTCCGGTTCTCGCGACGGTCATCCCGACCCGGGAGAACGGCCTCATCGTCACCAAGCCGGACGGGACGGTCGATATCACCTGGCCCCTCCACGAGCACGTCCGCTGGCACGACGGCGAGCCGTTCACTGCCGCGGACGTCTGCTTCACCTGGAAGTTCATCACCAGCCCGCACTCCGAGACGTACAACCGGGAACAGTACCTCGGCATCACGGGCTGCCGGACGCCCGACGATCACACCGTGGTGTTCACCTGGGACGGCGAGTATTCGTACTACGGCGGCCTGTTCGAGGCGGTCCTGCCGGAGCACCTGTTAGGCACCATGACCCCGGAGCAGATCGTCAACTACGAGCCGTACAACCGGGGCAGCAAGACGATCGGGACCGGACCGTTCAAGTTCGCCGAGTGGAAGGCGGGAGAGTATATCCGGGTCGTCAAGAACGAGAGCTATTGGCGCGGCCCCACGTACCCGGCGATCGACGAGATCGTCTGGGCGTTCATCCCCGACGCGAACACCCGGCTCAACGCCCTCGAGTCGGCACAGTACGACTACGGTCAGATCCTGCCGACCCAGGTCAAGCAGGTGGCGAATCTGGCGGGCTACAAGACGCACCTCGTCAGCTCGAACTCGGTGATGCACCTCGATCTCAACATCACGACCGAGCACGGCCGTGCGTTGTTCGGCGACCCGGACGTTCGCAGGGCGATCTTCCAGGCGATCGACCGCAAGGCAATCGCCGAGCAGTTGATGGAGGGCACGGTGGTCATCGCCGACTCGCCGATCAACCCGAGCAGCCAATTTCATAACGCCGCCGTGCGCGCCGTCACGCTCGATCCGGCCGGTTCGAAGCGGCTGCTCGATCACGCCGGCTGGGTACCGGGTCCGGACGGCGTCCGCATCAAGAACGGCGAGCGGCTCTCCTTTATCCTTCTCAACCGGGCGGGCGCAGCAGACCGGATCGCGATCGCGCAGGTGATCCAATCGCAGCTCAAAGCGGTCGGCGTCGAGGTCGGGTTCGAAACCCTCGAGAGCGCGGCGTGGACTCAGCGATGGCGGAGCGGGCGCTGGGAAGCGGTGGTGAGCCTGTGGTTTCTTCCCGCCGATCCGAGCCTCACCGGTCTCTACGCCTGCGACGGGGCCAACAACATGACGGGGTTCTGCGATCCGGTCTTGGACACGGTGCTCAAGCGCTCGGATCACACGTTCTCGGTCGCCGAGCGCAAGCAGAGCCTGGACGAGGCGCAGAACATGCTCACCGATCTCGCGCGGACGCTGCCGCTCTACTACAACGTCACGCCCGAAGTGGTGAGCGCGCGGGTTGGGAACTTCAGGGGCAGCGGCACCAACTTCGGCAGCTTCTGGAACCTCTACTCCTGGACGCTGTCCCGTTAGGCTCGCGATGGGAGCCTACCTCCGCCGCCGCCTGCTTCAGATGGTGCCGCTCCTCTTCGGCATCTCGATCGTCGTCTTTGCCGTGATCCAGGCGGCGCCCGGCGGGCCCGAGGGGGCACTGCTCGGCACGGGCCGGTTCATCGATCCCTCCGTCACCCTGGCGTACCGTCACCGGCTCGGCGTCGATCAGCCCGTGGTCGTCCAATACGTCCGATGGCTCGCGGCCGCCCTTCGCGGAGACCTGGGCGTCAGCTTCTCGAGCACGCGCCCGGTCGCCGACATGATCATGGAGCGGCTGCCCGCGACGCTCGAGCTGATGGCGTCGTCGTTTCTGTTCGCGGCGATCATCGCGACGCTGCTCGGCACCTATAGCGCTCTCTATCGGCACTCTACCCTGGATGTGATCGCAACCGGGGCATCCTTTCTCGGCGTCGCGATGCCGGTCTTCTGGTTCGGGCTGATCCTCCAGCTGATCTTTTCGGTCAAGCTGGGCTGGCTGCCGGTCGCGGGCACGGGAACCATCGGCGCGACTTCGCTCGGCGATCACCTGAAGCACTTGGTGCTCCCGGGACTGGTGCTCTCGTTCCGCAACATCGCCGGCTGGTCCCGGTACCTCCGGTCGAGCCTGATCGACGTCAGGCACGCCGACTTCGTCCGTACCGCGCGCGCGAAGGGCCTGCGGGAGCGGACCGTCGTTGGCGTCCACGCGGTCCGGAACGCGCTCATTCCCGTGGTGTCGGTGATGGCCCTCAACGTCGCCGATCTCTTTTCGGGAGCGGTGATCACGGAGACGGTCTTCGCCTGGCCGGGGATCGGCCGCCTGTTCGTGCAGGCGATGTTCGCGCGGGACTATCCCGTGCTCATGGGGATTCTGCTCATGGGCTCGTTCACGGTGATCGTCTTCAACCTGCTCGCCGACCTGCTCTACGGCGTGCTCGATCCCCGGATCCGCTATGGGTGATCCGCGCTCGGCATCATCGTGGGCGGCCTCGACTCGCCCCCGGAACCCAGTCGCAGCGGCATCGCTCGCGGTCTTCGTCGTCATTGCGGTTGCCTGCCTGGCCGCACCGCTCCTTGCGCCGTACCCGATCGATGCGGTCGACCTCAGCTCGCTCCGGCACCCCCCATCCCGCGCCCATTGGATGGGCACCGACGACCTGGGTCGAGACGTGCTCACCCGCGTCCTGTTCGGCGGCCGCGTCTCCATCTTGATCGGCATGCTCGCGGCGATCGTGGGAACCGCGGTCGGCGCGGTCGTCGGTATGCTCGCGGCCTTCTACGGCCGGTGGGTGGACAACCTGCTGATGCGGCTGACCGACGTTGCCTATGCCATCCCGGCGCTTCCGCTGCTCATCGTGCTCAGCGCCTATACCCGGGCGGCGGTGCCCTCGATGGTCCTGATCATCGGCTTGTTGAGCTGGATGCCTACGGCCCGGGTGGTCCGGTCCGAGGTCCTGTCCATCCGGGAGCTGCCTTATATCGACGCGGCCCGCGGGATGGGCGCCGCGAGTCTTCGCATCATGCTGCGGCACATCCTTCCCAACATGCTCGGCCCCCTCATCGTGGGCGCGACGTTGGGCGTCGGCAACGCGATCATGATCGAGTCGTCGCTCAGCTTCCTCGGCCTCGGCGTCCAGCCCCCGGTCCCAACCTGGGGCAACATGCTCATGGACGCCCAGGCGACGATGGCGTCCAAGCCCTGGCTTACGGCGTTTCCGGGTGTCGCCATTCTCGTGGTGGTCCTCGCGATCAACTTCATCGGCGACGGGCTCCGGGACGCGCTCGACCCCAAGCGGCGGGCGAATTAGCGTCGGTTGGTGAGGTCCAACCTATGGGACGCCAAAATGCGGCCGCCGGAGCGCCGGATGAGCCCGCCGAAATCAGAATCTGGACGCCGGAGCACCGGATGAGCACGCCGAACTGCAAGACCAGGACGCCGGAAGCGCCGGATGAGCTCGCCGAAATCAGAATTTGGACGCCGGAGCACCGGATGAGCACGCCGAACTGCGAAATCAGGACGCCGGAGCGCCGGATGAGCTCGCCGAAATGAGAACTCAGACTCGCCGAAATCAGAATCTGGACGCCGCAGCGCCAGATGAGCTCGCCGAAATCAGGATCTGGACGCCGGAGCGCCGGATGAGCTCGCCGAAATCAGTATCTGGACGCTGGAGCGCCGGAGGAGCACGCCGAATCGCCGATGAGGAGGGCCCCGGAGCGCTGTTGGGCATCCCGGTGGAACGGGCGACGAAATCAGATGGGGTCATCCCGCGCGGGGAGCGAGGATCTACCCGCGAGCACCGCGAGCCCGCCCCAGGAGGGCCTCCTTCAATAGCCCAACCAGAAACCGGCGAGCACCGACACCGGCCTCCGCCTCCGCACCGCAGGCTTGGACGTGCTCAGCACGGCACCGATCACCCGCGGCGGGCCGGCGGAACCGGCGGGCGGCACGATCACCACGGTTCCAGCACCGAGCGCGACGCGGCTGCCCCATCGGTCGGCAACCGGCACCGGCTCCGGGCAGACCCGCCCACCGAGCCGTTCGAGAAGCCGGGCAAGGTCAGGACCGGCTTCGACCCAGGCCTCCGCAGGCTCTGGGCACTGTCGGCGTGCGTGAGGATCGAGTCGGTGATGACGGCAACGGGAGAGCCCCGGATCCCGATGTTGGTCACGCGGTCGAGGCCGGAGGCGGGG
>JBDTOH010000455.1:0-4902 GCA_039933355.1 Gemmatimonadota bacterium
CCAGCCGTTCTTGACGACTACCGTCAGGTTCGCGCGCGGCGGACCGTCAGTCCCGTCGATCACGGTCGCGCCGCGAAGCACGAGGACTGATTGTTGAGCGAACCCGCGGGACCCAAGCGCGCCGATGGCGAGGACGCCTGCGGCTACTGCTCTATGGAACGGCATCAGGAGTCTTCCCGGTTGGCGCACTTCAGGACAGTCTCGCGAGCCGGCCAAACCTGACGATTGTCATCCCGGACGCCAGCGAGGGGTGAGCTCAAGCCCGAGTAGTGGAACGGCCGGCTGACCTTGGCGGTCTGGCCGGACGCGATTGCGGCGGCCGAGCCGAGTCCGGTCCGCGTTTTCTTGGTTACGCTCGACCGGTCGACGTCCTCAGGTTACGGAATGCCACCTTGCCATTCCCCACCCGCCGAGCGTACCGTATGGGCATGCCCGACACCGCGAACCAATGGACCCGAGAACAAGTCCTCGCCCTCCCCGACGACGGGAACCGATACGAGCTCGTTGATGGCGAGCTGCTGGTGAGCCCGAGTCCCCGGGGGCCTCACCAACGAGGAGTGATGGAGCTCCTCCATCTCGTCCACCCGTACGTCAAGAGTCACCGGCTCGGCTACACGATCACTTCCCCTGCCGATCTCGACCTTCGTTCGGGCCAGCTGGTGCAGCCGGATTTCTTCGTGGGTGGAATGGTGGGCAAGCGAGAGCCGGTCGAGTGGGAAGATTACGGGATTCCGATCCTGGTCGCGGAGATTCTCTCTCCTTCGACCGCGCGCTACGATCGGGTTACTAAGCGCCGCCGGTACCAACGGTCCGCCCTTCCGATCTATTGGATTGTGGATCTCGACGCGCGCCTGGTCGAGGTCTGGGGGCCGCGGGACAAGGGCCCGACGATCGTGGACGGCCGGCTTGAGTGGCAGCCTGCCCAAGCACTGCCGCCGCTCGCCATCGATCTGCCCGCATACTTCCGCGCCGTTTTCGCCGAGTAGTCCACGGTTTAGGGAGTCCGGACGCCTGCTCAGTGTGCTCGGCGGCGGAGCGAGAGCAACTCGGCAACGGACGCGTCCCTATTGCTCAGATCTGTCATCCGGAGCGGAGCGAGGGATCTACGCAGCGGCCCCCCGACGCCGCGGTGTAGATCCCTCGCTCGTTTCACTCCCTCGGGATGACAGGTTCTAGTGTTCACTTCTCGGAATGACAGCGCCGCCTTGTGACCCGCATGAAAGGTTTTCCCCACTGAGGAGACTACCCAAGTAGCGACCTAACCAAGGAACCCCGTGTCACTCCGAAAGCGAATACTGCAGGGTCCGTTGCTTTCGCTCATCGTCACGTCGAGCGGGCTCGCCCAAACGCCGGCTCTCGTGTTGCGGGGCGCGACGCTCATCGACGGCACCGATGGACCGCCGCAAGCCAACGCGACAGTGGTACTCAAGAACGGTTGGATCGTGGCGGTGGGGAACCCGGCCGACGTCACGATCCCGCCCGGAGCTCGAGTGATCGACCTGACCGGCCGCTATCTGCTGCCGGGGTTCATCGAGATGCACGGGCATGTCGCCATCGGCGCCTGGGTGGTCGACTCGAGCGGCGGGAAGCGGGTCTTCCGGTACGCCTACGACGAGGCCGACACCCGGGAGCTGACCAAAGCCCAGCTTGCCTTCGGCATCACGACGGTCCGGAACCCGGCGACGCCGACCCGAGAGGGCGTCGTGCTGCGGAACCGGGTCCGGCTGGGCGAACAGGTCGGCCCGCGGATCATCACGTCCGGCGCCCCGATCGACGGGCCTTCGATCATCACCGCCACCGACCAGGTCACCACCGAGGCCGAGATTCGCTCCGCGGTCACTCGGCAGGCGGCGGCCGGAGTCGACTTCATCAAGGTGTACGACCAGCTCGACTCCGCCCAAATCCGCATCGCGGTCGACGAGGCCCACAAGCACGGCCTCCCGGTGGTCGGCCACCTCTGGCGCACCTCATGGATGGATGCGTCCCGGGCCGGGATCGACGGGATCACTCACATCATCGTGAGCAACGCGAACCTCTTGCCCGAGAAGAGCCGCGCCGAGTTCCTCGAGATCAAGGACCGCACCCGGGTCATGTTCGACTGGTTCAAGTACGTCGACTTGGGCGGAAGCGAGATCAAGGGACTGCTCGACACGTTGGTTGCCCACTGGATCACCATCGACCCGACCCTCGTCTACTTCGAGCAGGTCGTGTGGGGGAACGACGCGGGCCACTATCCCGAGGACGCCCCGCGCTACGTGCCGCCGGGCTTCGCGGCGAAGACTAGGAAAGGCGCGATCCCGGGGTGGTCGGCCGCGGATTACGCCAACATGCGGGACCGGTTTCGCCGAATGCAGGAGTTCGCCCGCCGGCTCTACCAGGGGGGCGTACCGCTCACGGTGGGGACTGATACCCCGAACCCGTGGATGTACCACCGCGAGATGGAGCTCCTGGCTGGGGCCGGGATACCTAACGCCGACGTGATCCGGATGGCGACCCATAACGCCGCCGTCGCGCTCCGCCTCACCTCGGAGATCGGCTCGATCGAAGTCGGGAAGCGCGCCGACCTCGTTGTGCTCGATGCGGATCCGATCGCCGACATCACGAACACTCGCCGCATTGCCTGGGTAATCCATGACGGCAAGCCGGCTCGGCCCGAGGCGTACCTTCCCGCCCGATTGACCCGACGGGGTCGGTGATATGAGAGCCGTCCTACTTGCCCTGATCTCGCTCTCGTCCGCCGCAGCCGCCCGAGCGCAAGCCCCGATCGTCATTCGCAACGTCTCCGTCATCGACGGAACCGGGGCGCCGGCTCGATCGTCTCTGAGCGTTCTTATCAGGAACGGCAAGATCGAACGGGTGGAGCCCGCGGTCACGTTTCGAGCGCCGCCCGGATCGCGCGTGCTCGACGGCACCGGCAAGTGGCTGATCCCGGGACTGATCGACATGCACGCGCACGTCAACCTCGGGCCGGTCCACGTGGTGGCGGGGAAACCGGTGACCGAGACGGATACCAGCGTGACGTCCTGGTCGCTCCGAATGCTGCTGGCGTTTGGGGTGACCACCATTCGCGATCCCGCCGCGCCGGCTGCGGCGGCGGTCGCGGTGCGCGACAGCGTTGCTCGCGGACAATTGGTCGGCCCCCGGATCTTCACGGCGGGAGAGCTGATCGACGCCTCGGAATTCCCCGGCCTGGTCGAGCCGGCCCGGACCGCCGACGAAGTCCGGGCCGCGGTCCGGAGGCAGGCCGCCGTGGGAGTCGACTACATCAAGCTCTACGCGTCGCTCAGTCCGGAGCTCGTGAAAGCCGGGATCGACGAGGCGCACGGGTTAGGGAAGAAGGTGATCGGCCACCTCTTCGCCACGAGCTGGACCCAAGCGGCCGACATGGGCATCGACTTCATCGAGCACTCCTTCCCCTCATCGCCTCGTCTGCTGCCGCTGGAACGACGGGCCGCCTTTCTCAAGAACATCGCGCGCAACGGCCGCTTCATGATCCAGTGGCACGAGTACTACGATCCCAAGTCGGCGGAGGCGGACTCGATGATCCGGTCGCTGGTGGCGCATCGCGTGGTGCACACGCCGACCCTCGTCCTCTTCGAAGCGATGGCTTGGGGCGACAGTGCTCGCGTGATCGCGAACCAAGATCTCCGCTTCGCGCCGCCGAGCCTGCTCGAGAATTGGAAGACGGAGTTCACCTTGAGCCGGGACTTCACCGAGGCGGATTACGCCAGCGCGAAGCAGGCTTGGCCGGCGGTGCTTCGGTTCGTGAAGCAGCTCTACGATCGCGGCGTATTCCTGGTAGCAGGCACCGACGCCGTCGGCCCCTGGGTTCCGCCCGGAACGAGCCTGCATCGCGAGCTCGAGCTGTTGGTTTCGGCGGGGATTCCGCCGCTTGCAGTTCTTGAGATCGCGACCCGGAACGCGGCCGAGGCGCTCGGGATCCTCGATCAAGTGGGGACCGTCGAGCCGGGCAAGCGGGCTGATCTGGTACTGCTCGATGCTGACCCATCGGCCGTGATCGCTAACACGCGGAGGATCAGCTGGGTGATGAAGGACGGACGGTTATGGGAGCCCCGGCGGTTGATTCAAGGAAAGCCCTGAAGACAACTATCCCGGCGATTCATCGAGGTAGCACCTCCCCAGGTCAAGGTGCCGCACCTAAGCCAGGCGGCGGTAAAGCTCGGCGTTCTTCTCGAACACTCGCCGCGCCACCTCCCCGAGCTCGGGCGTCGGATGCGCCACGAAATCGCGGACGGCGGCGGCAGCCAACTGATCGACTGGCACATTCAGACGGTCAGCCGTCGCCCGCAGCTGGCGCTCCGCGTCTTCGGAAAGCTGGATCGACAGGGTCATGGCTACCTCCTGACGGAATGGTAGTGAGCTGGCGATCGAGGAACCACGTTTGGGCAGGCTACGGCTGCCACCCGCCCTCAGCTCCCGTTCCAAAAACGAGAGGCAGCACGCGAGACGTCGTGCTATCCGAGAGCCAGGAACACCGCTTCAGCGTCCGTCACGAACAGCTCCAAGTCGCTGGCGTGCCTTCGGAGAAGACTGGCAATCGCCTGGGTGGAGGCGTTGCCCAGGCGGACCCAGACAACCTTCGGCGGCGCGCCGCGAACCAAGCTCAGTTGGTGAAAGTCGGCGTCCTTCGACACGAGGACAAAGCCGTTCGTGGCAGCGTATCGCCAGATCTCAGCGTCGTCAGCCCGATCGAGCCCTACGAGACCGACGTGCGTTGAGCCCGTGAAGATATCGCCAAGGTCGGCGACGAGCCTGCGGGAGAGATTCTGATCGAGGCGGAGCTTCACTCAGGCGGAATCGACACCATCTTCCGCTCGCGATCGGCCGCGAATGCGAGACAGGCTCGAATGTCCTCGGGCGTGAGTTCAGGAAAGTCGGCGA
>JBDTOH010000456.1:0-4894 GCA_039933355.1 Gemmatimonadota bacterium
GAATGGACGCTGCGGGAATTGAACGAGCGATGCTGATTGCCGCCAAGGTCGGCATCAAGGGACATCCCAGTTGCTACCACGTTCCAATTGAAGTGGTTCGAGACGCGATCAACCAGTATCCGGATCGCTTCCACGGCTTGGCGGGCATCGATCCGACGGAACCGCATCGGAGCACGCCTTACCCGGCCGCTCCGGCCCCGCTCGCAGCGATCTCCCGGCACATTGCGGCTGCGGCCGAGAGTCTGGGCCTCAAACCGTTCCCGCTCCCGCTGGCTATCAATCATCGGGCGCGGGCGGGGCGATCTGTTTGCCAGGCGTGTCGCACCTGCGACGGCTTCGCCTGCGCCATCGAGGCCAAGAACGACGTCGCGACGATGCTGATCCGGCCACTGATCGAACGGGGGCTCGATCTCCTCGTCAACACGGTCGTGACCCGATTGGAATGCGACGGCCAGCGGATCACCTCAGTGACGGCGCTCGATCGGCACTCCGGCCGGACGACGAGCTATCGGGCGGATCGCGTGTTCCTTGCAGCGGGCGCTCTGGCCTCGCCGCATTTGCTCGCGGCATCGCGCTTGGCTCGACTCAATCCCAGCGGTCACGTGGTCGGCCGGTTCCTGATGCGCCATTACAACGAGGTGGTCCTCGGAATTTTTCCGGGCGAGCCGGATCGCGAGCGCCGGTTTCACAAGCAGCTCGGGATCCACGACTTCTACCTCGGCGACCCGACCGTCAACGGTCCGCGAGGCAAGCTCGGCGCCATTCAGCAGGTCCCAACACCGCCCCCGTCTCTGGTTCGTGCCAATCTGCCTCGGGCGCTTTCCGGTCTGGCGGGATTGGTGAACCATCTGACCGGGTTGCTGGTGATTGCGGAGGACCAACCGAACTACGACAACCGGGTTTATCTGGGGTCGGGCGTCGATCGGTACGGACTTCCTTCACTGCTGATCGACCACCGCTACAGCTCAAGAGATCGGGCCGCCGGCCGTGCGCTCCGGACCCGAGCCCGGCAGATCCTTCGGCGGGCGGGAGCATGGGGCACGTACTCCCATCGAATCGCGACCTTTTCGCACGCGCTCGGGACGGTGCGGATGGGTATCGACCCCGGGATGTCGGCGCTGGACCAAGACTGCCGATTCCGCGGGATCGAGAATCTGTACGTGCTCGATGGAAGCGCACTGCCCACGTCCGGCGGCGTCAATCCGAGCCTAACGATCGCCGCGGTGGCGCTCAGAGCCGCGACCCGGGCCCTGAGCCTCGAGGTCCCCGCCTCCGAAAGGATCCTCCATGCCGTCGCCTGAGCGGATCACCATCGCCGTGCTTGGCTGCGGGCGCATCGCGACGCGCCATGCACGAATTCTGGGCAGCTTCGAGGGGGTGCGGCTCGCCTTCGCGAGTCGATCCAGTGACCGGGCTCGAGCCCTGGCCCGACAATACCAGGGATCGGTGGTCTTCGATTCCTACGACGAAGCCATGGCTGCGCCCGAAACCGACGTCATCCTCGTCACGACTCCGCCGGACTCCCATCGAAGCCTCGCCCTGGCCGCGTTCGCCCATGATCGGCACGTCATCGTCGAGAAACCGGCGTTCTTGACGGCAACCGACGTCGACGACGTCGAGCGCGCGGCCGCCGCGGCGGAGCGTCAAGTGCTGGTGGCCGAGAATTACCACTACAAGCCTCTGCTCGGTACCCTGCGCCAACTCCTGGAGAGCGGCGTCGTCGGCGAGGTCCGGCTGGTGCGCATCGATGCCGCGAAGTGGCAGGAGACTCCCGCATGGCTCGGCCACGGCGCGATGGAGGGGCTCGGCGCGCTGTTCGAGGGCGGCATTCACTGGCTCCACTTGCTCGCCGGTCTCGGCCTGGAGATCGAGACTGTTCGCGGGTTTTGTCCGGTCCCGCCTAACGGGCCGGAGCGAACCATGACGGTAGTGGCCGAGTACCGGGAGGGTGCGACGGGTGTGCTGTTCCACTCCTGGGAAATCCGCTCTCCCCTCAGGGGACTCCGACTCTCCCACATCTACGGCACCCGCGGCACCATCGGCTTCGAATCGAACGGCCTCTTCGTCAGGGTCTCGGGCCGCCGCTCGCGACTGATCTTTCCCGGTCTCCGCGACATTACCGGCCACCGAGCCATGTGGAACGATTTCCTCGACGCCATCAGCCATCACCGTGAACCCCGGATGACCCTGGCGCTCGCCCGCCGCGACCTCGAGCTGGTCGAGTCCGCGTACCGGAGCGCGCTGGCCCACGCAGGAACGGAGGCATGATCATGCGCCTATTACTCACCGTACTCGTCGGTGCCGTGGCCGGCGCCCATGCTTCGATCTGGGGCATGTACAAGGACGCCCCTCATGAGGGCTTTACGTGGCTCAAGTTCATAAGGAGCGTCGGCTTCGGCTCGTTCGTCGCTCCGCTCCTGGCCGGGTTTTTCTCTCTCGACCCGACCCGGGCTGCCCACATCGTGTTGCTCTGGGGTGCCGCATACGTCGGCGAGCGAGGGCTCGCCGAGCTGTACAAGACTTTCTTACGGTCGGAGAATCAGTCGAAATATTTCATTCCGATGCAGTTTGCGATCCTGGGCCGTCCAGTGTCGAACCGGTGGCTCCGGGCACTCGCCGGCGTCGGCTACGCTACCGGAATCGGCGTCATCTTGTTGGCGGTGTCACGGATCAGTCCTTCGGCGGGTGGCTTTCTCGCGCTCGTGGCGATCGGAAGCATCGGAGGCTGGATCAGCGCGTTCGGGGGGGCCTGGAAAGATGCGCCGTTCGAGGGGTTCCAGATCTTCAAGTTCTTCCGGAGCCCCCTCCTGTCGGCGGGATTCGCCGCCCTGCTCGCGCAGATCACGGATCGCCCGATGATCGTCCTCCTCGCGGCGACCGGCTTGACGATCGCGGCGACGGAAACCTACAAGACGTTCTTCAAGCCTAACGTGCCCCGCGGGAAATTCGCCGGGAAGCCGGTGCTCTTTCCGGAATGGCTCGCGATGCGTCGTCGGTTCACTCCGGTGTTCGTTGTGATCTGGCTGATGGTGACCACGGCCTTCACCGTTGCTCTGGTCTCACCAGGCGATCTCGCCACATTCGTCGCGTTCGTCGGGATGACCGCCTGGTGCCACGGTCCACTGTCACCCGTTCTCCCGGCCGCGTACGAGCCAGTGCTGCTCGCTGCGGGCCAGCACTCTCCCGCGCTCGCCCTGGCCGTGGTTGGCGGCGTCGTGAGCACCGGCGCCGAGTGGGCCAACTACCATGTTTACGGGGGGCTGGTCCGCAGCCGTGCCGGGGCGCACCTGCTTGCTGCGGGACCGTCGGTATGGCTCCGATCGTGGTTCGATCGGCGACCCTTCATCACGACCTGGCTCGTCATCTGGACCCCAGTTCCGGACTTGGCCGCCCGGCTCCTAGCCGTCCACGCTCGCTATTCACCGGTCCGGTACCTGAGTGCGGTCTTCCTTGCGCGGGTGCCACGGTTCTGGCTCATTGCCACTGTAGGCGCCATGGTCCAGCCGAGCATCTGGTTGCTGGTTGGATTGGTAGTGATCTCGATCGGGGTTGGCGTCGCGGCCAGGGTAAGAAAGCGGATGGTGGCGCGTGCAGGTTTGGTGGGCGGAGCCATCCTCACGCCGGCGCAGTCGGGGCTATCGAGCGGTCCTGCATCGGCGGCCACTTGCCTTTGACGGGCTCGCGAGATCGGGGGCTTCGAGCCCGCGGGCTGCCCGTGGAATCGCTGAGGCCGGTGCGAGGGATCGCGGTGCCGGAAGGCGGACAGAAGTAGGTTCACGGCGCAGGAAGACCGCCTCGCCCCCCGACATCCGCAAACAGCAGATCGAGCTCGGCCGGGTGCACCTTGACCTTCGGCGACTTGAGGAAGGCTTTTACAGCCTCGGGATCCGAGGCGATCGGCGCGATGTCTTCGAATCCCGCAACGTAGCCGGCGGCGTCCCACTCCGCCTTGGCCGGCGCGCCGGACTGGACGATCGCGCCGGCTCCCATCGTATGGAGCTGCTTCGGCGTGAGCCGCGTCCGGGCCTGGAGTGCTCCGTGGTAGGAGTACCCCATGATCATGCCGATCGCGTAGGAGCGCTTCCAGGCCCAGGACCGCGCGGGGCGATCGGTCCGGGGACCCGCCTCTTCGAGCGCGAGCCAGTTGCCGATGAACTCCACGATGAGGTTCTCGGCTCGGGCTTGCCCGTACGTCTGCATCGGCCAGCGGTTGACCGTGACCACCACTCCGACGTCGTACCTGGGAAAGCCGACTCCGGTATTGGTCCAGCCGAACATGTAGGCACCGCCGTGGCCGAAGTACGCGTTAGGCTGCCCCTGATGGTCCAGCATCCAGACCAGCCCCACGTGGCCGCTCAAAATCGGCACCGTCGGAGTGAGCATCTGCTCGGCGCTGGTGCGGCTCAGGATCGATTGCCCGCCGTAACTGCCCCCGTTCAGGAATGCGAGCACGAGCCTGAGGTGCTCGGCGGCCGTCGCGTAGAGCGTTCCGGCCGGATGAACCGGGACCCAGAGCCGGGGAGCGGGGAGCAGCACGCCGCCGATAGCGGCGTAGCCGGTCGAGAGACCGTTAGGTTGCGCCGGCTCGTCGTGGTCGGGTGGAAAGAAGGTGCTCTTCATGCCGAGCGGCTGCTGAATGTGTTTGCGGACGTACTCGGCGTACGAGAGATGGTCGGGGTTGGTGATCTCGACCAGGTAGCCGAGCAGTGTGATCCCGATGTTGGAGTAGGAGGCCCGCTCGCCCACTTTGCCGTTCCACCGGAGATACTGTCCGTCGGCGCCGCGGTCGTCCGCGCGCGCGAAGACCGAGACGAGGTAGTCGTGCACCGTTTGCGCGGGGCCGAGGTCGGCATAGCGAGCATCGACCTCGGAGAGACCGCCCGTGTGGGTCATC
>JBDTOH010000457.1:0-4893 GCA_039933355.1 Gemmatimonadota bacterium
CTCGACGATGACGTGCGGCCGAAACGACCTGGCGGCCCGCCGTACGGCCCCCGGTCCGAGAAGCGCGAAGGTGTGCCGTCCGCCGTGCCGCTCCACCTCGATCCCATCGATCGTCACCCGTGGCTCGGCGTGCGCCCACCCGGAGCAGACCAGCCGCACCTCGTGGCCTGATGCAGCCAGCCGGCGGAACAGCTCGAACAAATGGATCTCGGCGCCGCCGGCCTGGGGATTCTCGCGGTCCTGCCAGTTGACGAGGAGGATTCTCACAGCCGTCCGAGGCTGCGCGCCACTCGGTCGAGAACGCCGTTGACGAAACCGGGCGACTGCGGCGTGCCGAACCGCTGGGCGAGCCACACCGCCTCGTCGAGCACGACTTTGGGGGGGACCTTCCCGGCGATCAGCTCGAAGGTGGCCAGCCGCAGAACATTGCGGTCCACCACGCCGAGGCGTTCGAGCCGCCAGTTGTCCGTGGCCGCCTGCACCTGCCGGTCCAGGTTCTCGAGGTCGTTGATCACGCCGGCCGCCAGCTCCTCGGCGAAATCCATGACGAGGGGTTCCGGTCCGGTGAGGCGCGCCAGGCCGGAGACGGCCGCGCGCGAGTCGCGACTTCCCGTGGTCTCCCACGCATAGAGCAGCTGCAGCGCCCGCGCCCTCCCCTTCGATTCCATTCTACGCATGGAGCGCTCGAACCTGCCGGATCACGTCCGCGGCCCGAATCGCGGCGTCGGCGGCTTCGAACCCCTTGTTGCCGGCGCTGCCTCCTGCCCGCTCGATCGCCTGCGCCATGGTGTCCACGGTGAGGAGCCCGAACCCGACGGGAACCCGGTGCTCCCGGGCCACATCGCCTAACGCCGACGCGGTCTCTCCGGCGACGAAGTCGAAGTGCGGTGTGTCGCCCCGGACAACCGCCCCAAGCGCCACGAGGGCCGCGTACCGTCCGGTCTCGGCGAAGGCGGCGGTGACGCTGCCGAGCTCGAACGCCCCGGCAACCCAGGCCACGTCGCGGCTCGCTTCGGGGATCCCCGCCTGCTCGCAACACTCGAGCGCGCCCTCGAGCAGGCGGGCGGTAACCCGCTCGTGATAACGGCTGACGACGATGCCGACGCGGCCGATGGGCTTGAGGGTGCCGGTGAATTCAGTCATGGGTTCGGGGTTCGGGGACGAGAGTTCGGGCGGCTGGGATCTCAGATCGAGCGCTGGGCCCAGGCACGAGCCGCTCAATCAGCCAACAAATGACCCAGCTTGTCGCGCTTGGTTGCCATGTATTCCCGATTCTCGTCGGTGGTCGTGGCCCTGAGCGGAACCCGCTCGACGATCTCGAGCCCGTAGGCGTCGAGTCCGACCACTTTCCGCGGGTTGTTCGTCATCAGCCGGATGGTCGAGAGCCCGACGTCGCGGAGGATTTGCGCGCCGATCCCGTAGTTCCTGAGATCGGGCCCGAAGCCCAACCGCTGATTCGCCTGGACCGTGTCGGCGCCCTGATCCTGGAGCTCATAGGCCCGGAGCTTGTTCAACAGCCCGATCCCGCGGCCCTCCTGGTCGAGGTAGACGATGACGCCGCGGCCCTCCGCGACTACCTGCCGCATCGCGGCGTCGAGCTGGGGCCCACAGTCGCACCGCATCGAGTGGAAGACGTCGCCCGTGAGGCACTTCGAGTGCATCCGAACCAGGACGTTCGGCTGCTTGTCCACGTCGCCGTAGATCAAAGCCACATGTTCGGCACTGTCGACATCGTTCCGGTAGCCGATGATTCGAAAGGTGCCGTGGTCGGTAGGAAGCCGAGCCTCCGCGACCCGGTGCACGAGCTGCTGGGTCTTCAACCGGTACGAGACCAGCTGAGCGACGGTCACGAACGTCAGTGTGTGCTTCTCGGCAAAGACCTCGAGCTCGGGACGGCGCGCCATCGTACCATCCGCGTTCATGATCTCGCAGATGACGCCCGCCGGTACGAGCCCGGCGAGGCCGGCAAGGTCAACGCTCGCCTCGGTCTGGCCCACCCGCTGGAGCACGCCACCGGGGCGGGCCCGCAGCGGAAAGATATGACCCGGTTTCCGGAGATCGGCGGGTTTGGTATCCGGATGAATGGCGACATGAATCGTTCGCGCGCGGTCCGCCGCCGAGATGCCGGTCGTCACGCCAAAGCGGCGATCGGCGTCGATGCTGACCGTGAACGCGGTGCTCAGCTCTTCGGTATTCCGATCCGTCATCTGGCGGAGGCCGAGCTGATCACAGCGCTCGGCCGTGAGCGTGAGGCAGATGAGGCCGCGCCCGTGGGTCGCCATGAAGTTGACGGTGTCGGGCGTGACGAGCTCCGCCGCGCAGACGAGATCGCCCTCGGTCTCCCGATCCTCGTCGTCGGCGACGATGATGACCTTCCCGTTCCGAAGGTCTTCGATGGCAGCTTCGATGGTCGAGAACGTCATTTGGTTCCGGTCCGCGGTTTACGCCCGACTGCTCGGCCGGGCCTCTCTCTGGGCACCACCGCCCGGGATGGACCCGGCCCTGGGTTCCCGGTCCCCGATCCTGTGGTCCCCGGTCCTCTCGGCCCCAATGCCCTCACATATTTCCCCACTGTATCACCCTCCACGTGCAGCGCGTCTCCGACCGCCACCCCGCCGAGGGTTGTATGGTCGCGAGTGAACGGAATCAGCGAGACCTGCACGACGCCCGGCTCGGGCAGCGCGTTGACCGTCAGGCTCACGCCGTCGACGGTGATCGAGCCGAGCATAACGGTGCAATCGTTCACGGCGTCCGGAACTTCGAGATCGAGCAGCAGCGCATCCCCGGAAAAAGCGCGCTTCCGCACGGTCGCGACGCCGTCCACATGACCTTGGACGAGGTGGCCGCCAAGGCGGTCGCCGGCTCGGAGAGCCCGCTCCAGGTTGACCCGCTCCCCAGCGCCGAGCGATCCGAGCCGGGTCCGCTCGAGCGAAGTGCTCACGACGTGGACCGCGAACCAGCCCCGCCCTTTGCGCTCGACGGTGAGACACGCGCCCGAGACCGCGATGCTCTCACCCAAGGCGAGCCCGGTGTACGGCGCGCCGATCGTGAGCGCGAGCCCGCTGTCCCGGCGCTCCACGTTGCGAACCACTCCCACGGCGGTGACGAGGCCGGTGAACATCAGCGCCGATCGAACACGAGCAGAGTGTCCTGGCCTAACGCCCGCCGCTCGACCAGCCGCCACCGCTCGGCCTCGACCAGAGACGGGACCTCGAACCCGCGGACCGCCGGGACGCCGGTTTCACCGAGCCACACGGGGCTCACCAGCCAATAGAATCGGTCGACCAGGCCGGCGGAGAGCAGCCCGCCCGTCAACCGGCCACCGCCTTCGATCAGAATCGACTCGATCCCGAGCTGCCAGAGCTCGGCCATCCCGTCCTCGAGCAGACTCCAGCGAACCAGCGTCACTCCGCGCTCCGTCAGCGCCGATGCGTCGTGGTCGCCGAGCTGACCGCTCACCACAATCGTGGGAACTTCCCGCGCGGTTCGGACCAGCTCGAGCTCGAGCGGCAGGCGCCTGCCTCCCACAAAGATGACCCGTTTGGGCACGACCCGAGGCTCGACCGGCCCCCGGACGGTGAGCGCTGGATCATCGGTCGACGCGGTCCGCCCTCCGACCCCGATCGCGCCGAAACCCGCTCGAAGCCAGTGGACGAAGTCGCGGGCTTCCTCTCCCGAAATCCACCGGGAGTGGCCGCTTCGGTCCGCGATGCGATAGTCGAGCGAGGTGGCGAGCTTCACGGCAACGAACGGCCGCTCTTTGCCCTGGGTAGAGTGGAGAAAGACCGCGTTCTGGCGTTCGGCATCCTCGCGGAGGAGGCCGATGTCGACTTCGATCCCCTGGCCGCGGAGCCATTCAGCTCCGCCTGCTGCCACCGGATTGAGATCGGGCATGGCGGCGACAACTCGGCGCACACCTGATCGGGCCACGGCGGCAATGCAGGGTGGCTGCTTCCCCACATGGGCGCACGGCTCGAGGGTGACGACGAGCGTGCCTCCTCGGGCCCTCTCCCCGGCGGCTTCGAGCGCGGTCGGCTCCGCATGGGACCGGCCGAACTCGGCGTGGAACCCCTCACCCACGATGCCGTCGTCCGACCCGGGTCCCAATACGACTGCCCCAACCATCGGGTTGGGGTGAACCCGTCCCCACCCTCGCCATGCGAGGTCGAGGGCACGGCGCATGGCTCCGGTCTCGGTCACGCCTATAGTTTAAACCCGATCCCTATGCTACCGAAGAATTTGCCTGCCCCCGGGTTGACGGCCCGGAAGATGGTGGTGATCCCCTCGTTCTTGCCGACCTGAAAGCCGCCCTCGAACGACAAGTTGACCGCTTTGCCGAGCGCGAAAGCTCCGTTCGCGAGCGTGATGATTCGCATCATGCTCTTGGTCGAATCGATCGACGGGGCCAAGACTCGGGTGGCCGGGTCGACATAGAGCAGGGAGTATTCGCCCTTGAGCATGTCGGCGCCCAGGCCGCCGGTCAGCTCGAACCCGCCGAACTTCTTGCCGACCAGGAGCCGTCCGCTGATCGAGCTGACCCCGAGCGTATAGGCATAGGTGTCCCCGGCCGAGATCTGGCCGAAGGTGAAGTTGGGGAGGCCGTGCCTGGTGATGTTGAGGCTGACGGACGGCATCGGCGCCTTGGGCTCGATCGCGATCCGCACACCGTACCCGAAGCCGAGCACCAGCCCACCTACGGACCGGTCATCGTCTCCGAATCGGATGAACTGGGTCGAATTCTTGGGAATCCCCATGATCGAGCCCAAGAGCTCTACCGACACGCTCCCCATGTTAGGCAGGACCTTGCGGAGGAGACCGAACGAGAAATCGAGCGCCGGCACCGGCGCGTAGAGCTTCTTCGCCAGGCCGACCGTGTCGGAGACACCGTCGTAG
>JBDTOH010000458.1:0-4891 GCA_039933355.1 Gemmatimonadota bacterium
TCGGGCACTCGCCACATTTCACCAGAGGCTTTCGGCAAACCCCGGGCTTCCACTCGTTAGAGCAGGCCGGCGCGTAGCCGGACTTGCCGGTCTTGGAGTTCTGCCATCGGAGCGGAAACACATCTACCCGGCCGGCGAATCGGCGTCGAAAGAGCGAGATCTTCTCCTCGGCCGGAGAAGCAGCGGTTACGCCAGGCCCCGGTTGGCCGTCGCCCACTTCGTGTTGGATGCGGCGCTCGAGAACAACGAGTTCGGCCTGGAGCGCGTGTCGCTCATCGCCGAGCGCCGCGAGGCGCTCTCGTAGCACCGCTATCCGATCGGGATCTTCAGGCGTTGAGCTCGGACCCATCTGCTGCCTCGGATGCTCTACGGGATCGCGGGTGGTGTAGCTCTTCGCATTCCGTTAACCTCTTTGCACTCCAAGGCTTAGCGGACCTATAGAGAAGAACCCTGCTTGCCAACATCGCAATCGGAGGATTCGCGGGACCCCTTGTAGACGCCCTCGCCCGCTCCATCGCGTCTAGCTCGGCGCGGCGGCCCTAACGAAGTCCCCAGTCCCCATTCCCGGCTCCCCACGACCGCCCGACCCCGCCACGAATTTGCGGGGAGCTCAAGCTGGGCGAAACCCTTGGCCCTGCGGGTTATCGCCCCGGTGTGCAGTCCCCGGAAGGACCATCGAATACCGCTGGCCCATCACCTCGCCCACCGTCGCACCCGTCCGCTAATGAAGATCAGACCTTAGTCAGCCAACGGTCAGGCCCTTGGGCCAGCTTGCGGTGCGACAGTTTCCAGCGGACCCGTCAATCGGAACCTCACGCAGGCACGGGCACAAATGTCGGTTGCTCGACACGACGGAACCCTCTCCCCGCTTGCGGCCCTCCCGACCCACGCGGTGCCGGTGTACCGGCCCAATCGGTTAGGGAGATACCGTCTCAAGGCTGTGGGGCTGCCCGCCGATGACACCCCGCCAACCGCCGAATGGTTCGACGAGCTCGGGCGGTCCCAGCTAGTCCTCCTCGTCTCCCCGCAGTATGCTACGGGCGGCAGGGAAGGGCTTCCTCTTCGCCATATCGAGGAATCTGTGGCTGAGGCGTTGGCCGCAGTGTTCAGCGCGCTTGCTGATCGGTACCGGATAGAAATGTCCGCTGACGGCGCCCCACACCTGCTCGGTGAAGGTGGGATGGCGCGGGTCTACCTCGCTCGAGATCTCAAGCACGACCGTCCCGTCGCAATCAAGATCATCCGCCACGACCTCGCCGCCGTCTTCGGGCCCGAGCGGTTCCACCAGGAAATCTCCATCGCGGCTCGGTTGAACCACCCTCACATCCTGACGCTTCATGACTCCGGCGAGGCAGCCGGGTTCCTCTACTACGTCATGCCGTACGTCACCGGCGAAACGGTCCGGGATCTCCTCCTCCGTGAAAAGCGCCTGCCGGTGGACCAGGCGGTGAGACTCGTCCGCGACATCGCCATCGCCCTCGACTATGCCCATGCCCAGGGGATTGTTCACCGAGACGTCAAACCCTCGAACATCCTCCTTTCCAACGGGATTCCGCTGTTGGCGGACTTTGGGTTGGCGCGGTCGATCACCCGACGGACCGACGCGTCCGACGCAACGGGGTCGGGGCTGGCTTTGGGGACCACGGCCTATATGTCGCCGGAGCAGCAGGAGGCCGGAGCGATCGACGGCAGGAGTGATATCTATTCGTTGGGCTGCACTCTGTATGAGCTGATCGGGGGAGAGGTCCCCCGACGCATCGGATCAATCCCAACTCCGTCGCTTCGGACTGTCCGTCCTGAAGTGCCGCTCTGGCTGGACCGATGCGTGTCCCGCGCGCTCGCCTACGATCCGGCGGATCGGTTCGCGACCGGGGCGGAACTTGCTCGGGCTCTCGCTCCAGAGATCGGCTCTACGCCGTGGAGCCGTGTTCGTCGCCCCGTGATAGCCGCCGGCATCTTGGCGGGCATCATCGCGATTGTCGTGATCGCCAAAAAGGCCGTCACAGGCGAAGGAAACCCCGCTGCTCTGGATTCGTCTCGCTACGTCATCCTGCCTTTCGAACCTTCGCCTGGTGTCGCGTCCCACCTCAAGGGTGAGGAGTTCGTCCACAACGCGTTGGCTCGGTGGACCGGAATCACGATCGTGCCGAGCAATCAGGTGCGAGACGCCCTCTCGAAACTCGCGCCGAATCCGCGGATCGCCGACGAAGCTCCGGGCATCAGTCAACGTCTGGGTGCGGGTCGATACGTGGTGGGCGAGTTGGTGTCTGTTGGGCACGACCTGACGATCCGAGCCAACCTCTACGAACCGGGGCGAGCCGTCCCGCTCTCCCACGCCCTCGCGACAGTTCCAGATACGACGACTTACCTGGACCGCCCATTCGTAGGCCTGGTCGCACAGCTGCTTGGCGTCGAACTCGATTCTTTAGATTGGTCGAAGAGCCAGATCGGTTCATATCCGGCTCGACGAGCGTTTGCTCTAGGCCAGGCACTGGTTCGACGGTGGGATCTCGTTGCGGCGGATTCCGCATTTTCTGCGTCCCTCCGGGAAGAACCCGGGTACGCTCGGGCGGCTCTCTGGGTCGCCTTGGCTCGCAGCTGGAGCCGCGCTCCAGTCGAGCGATGGCGGGCTCAGGCAGATCAAGCCCTCTCCGGCATCGCGACCCTTTCACCTCATGATCAGGTGTTCGCTCGCGCGCTCATGTCGCATAAGTCGGGCGATGTGATCGCCGCGTGCACTGAGCTCCGCACCGCGGCCGCACGGTGGCCATCGGACTTTGCTCCGTGGTACGGGCTCGCCGTGTGCCTGACCCGCGACAGCACTGTGGTCCGGGACAGGACCAGTCCCACCGGCTGGCGGTTTCGCAGCAGTTATCACGAGGGACTCGAGGCCTATCGACGAGCGTTTTCGCTCCTACCGTCCATCCGCCGAACTCTTCGCGTGGACTCCTATGAACAACTCCGCCACCTCCTGTTCACCAACTTCACCGACCTGCGAGAGGGCTGGGGAGCGGGGGCGGGCGGCCCTCACTTTGCTGCCTTTCCGCATTGGGTCGGGGATACCTTGGCCTTCTTTCCGTTGCCGGACCGGCTCGTGATGGGTGGTCAAACGGTCGATCAGTTTGAGAGTATTCGCGAGGCCGTCGTGCATCAACGACGCTTGTTTCACGAGATCGCCGCGGCTTGGTCCGCGGCTGATCCCGAGAGTGCAGAGGCGGTCGAGGCGGTCGCGGTCTCCCTGGATTTGCTCGGGGATCGCACCGCCGCGGACACATTGCACCGAGCCCGCCTCCTCGCGACAGACTCGGCCGATCGACTGCGTATCGCGTCCGCGGAGGTTTGGCTTCGGGTTAAACGCTCGATACCAAATGATCCTCCGGGCTTGGCCCATGCAAGACTCCTCGCCGATTCGCTCCTCAGTCCGCTGAACGTGCGATCCCGGAGCAATGCCGAGGCCCTTGCCCCGCTCGCCGCCCTGACGGGGCGTATCCATCTGAGCGCATCGCTGAGCGGTCTCTCGGCATCGGCCCGCCGTCCGGACTTTCCGCCACCGGTGGGACGCATCGGTCTCGCGCTGCTGTCCTACGCTTCGGCAGGCGGCCCTGCAGACAGCCTGCAGAGCCTCGAAGGCACACTGTTGGATGCGATCGACGCAGCGATCCCAGCGCAGCAGCGGCCGCCGATGTTACTCGATCTCGTGGCTCGCTCTGCGACGTTGGCCTTTCCGGAATACGAATTCCGTTCTCTTCGGGGGCTTGCCGGCAAAGGGGATCCTCTCCTCGACGTGCAGGCCGCGTTGGCCCGCGGCGACAGCCAGGCGGCGCGACTCGGCTTAGCGACGCTGCGTCGACAACAAGCGGGCCTCGATCCCGCCAGCTTGGCGATCGACGCCCTCTACCCAGAAGCTCGGGTTTATCAGGAGCTGGGTGACGTGCCGGCCGCGGTCCAGTGCCTCGAGCCGACGCTGTCGTCGTTGGGTGGAGCGGCCCCTGACCTTCTTGCTCTCGAAGGGCGCCCGGCAACCTTGGTGCGGGCGATGGCGCTCCGGGCCTCTTTGGCTGATCAAGAAGGTGATCGAAACGCCGCCCGGCTGTGGGCGGCCGCGGTGGTAATACTTTGGGACAGTGCCGACCAATTCCTTCGACCCATCGTACAGCGGATGCGACAGTTAGGCACCGGTCCAAGCACCCCGGCGGCCGCTGTCCGCCGAAAGGGTTGACGCTCGTGTTCATCTCCCTGAGGGCTTAGGGCGTCCGAGTGTTGCATGGTCGACTGTTTCGGGTGCACGGATGGTTGGTTGGGCTGAGCTGAATGCGTTGAGGAGCTTTTCGGCGGCGATTCACCACAACAGGAGGCGCCAGATGTTACCAGCAAAACGGTCGGACCATGAGAGTGGAAAGCCGTGGTTCCGATTGATGGCTCATGGGACGGCGTGGACAGCTCTGGCCGTACTTACGGCGTGCTCGCACGTTACCAGCCTGGCTCTGATCCATCCCGAATGTCCTCTGCACTCCGTCGAGTTGCCGACGAGGCTGCGAGGCAAACTTGGTGGCCCTATCGCACCGCCGCAAACCTATCCTTCTTACCCGATTACAGACATAGCTGAATTCCACGACTGTCAACGGTTGGTGATCGCGGGCCCAAGATACGGGCCCCTTGTGGCAGTGTTTGTTTCGTATCCCGGAGTATGGTGCGATAGGTTGATTCGAATTCCGCCGAAAGGCGTGCGTCGCATGGCTCACCGCTGTTCACGGATAGAGCGACATCGTTGATTCCCGCCAGAATGCTCAGCACCCTTGGCTTCAGGGCCAGACAGTCCGTCTGCCAACGGCCGAGAAGGTCGGCGATGCCATTTCCGCCGATTCCGCGGTTGAAGATCTGCAACTGCGGA
>JBDTOH010000459.1:0-4889 GCA_039933355.1 Gemmatimonadota bacterium
CGCGGGTCCGCTCAACAGCGGGTGGGTGGCACAGATGTAGATGTCGCGAGCGCCGAGACGCTTGAGCGCGCCCACGGCCTCGGCCATCGTTCCGCCAGTGTCGATCATATCGTCGGGGATGATGCAATCCTTGTCCTTCACGTCGCCCACCACGTTAACGGCTTCGGCGACGTTAGCCGCCGTACGCCGCTTGTCGATGATGGCAAACCCCGCGTTGAGACGTTTCGCGAAGCTCCGAGCCATCTTCGCGCCACCGACATCCGATGCAACCACCGCGAGGTCCTTCAAGTCTTTTTGCCGGTAGTGGTTGACAAAAACCGGCATCGAATAGAGGTGATCGACGGGAAGGTCGAAGAACCCCTGGAGCTGGTGCTGGTGGAAGTCGATCGCCAAGACCCGGTCCGCACCGGCGGTCGACACCATATTGGCCATGAGCTTGGCGCTGATCGCAACCCGAGGCTGATCCTTGCGATCCTGCCTGGCGTAGCCGAAGTAGGGGATGACCGCCGTGATTCGGGCTGCGCTGGCCCGGCGCGCGGCGTCCATCAGCAGCAGCAACTCGATCATGTTCTCCGCGGGCGGGTTGGTCGGCTGGATGATGTAGACATCCCGGCCTCGCACGTTCTCGTCGATCTTGACGAAGATTTCCCCGTCCGAAAAGCGCCGGATGGTGGCCTTGCAAAGCGGCTGGTCGAGCTCAGCCGCCACCTCTTCGGCGAGGGCGCGATTAGCCGTACCGGAGAGGAGCAACATGGGGCTCCGAACCATAGACTGGTTTGTCAGGGCCATAGCCCCTAACTATAGTCCGGGTCTGATGTTGGAGCAACTCTCAAAGCTCGTGATTTGGGAGGGAGACGTCGCAACCGAGCGATTTGGGGCTAAAGTCGGGGCCGCTTATCCCAGCGGGAGGAGCCGCACGTGATCGAACCCGTATCCCTGTTGGGCATTCCGGTCGACTTCATCCTGTTCGCCCTCACACTGCTCGGGGTCGCGCTGTTCCAGCGACATACCCTCGCGGTGGCTCTGGCCGGTCTCGCGGCGATCACGATCTACAAGGTCGTCTTCGCGGGGTTCACGTCGGGCGCCGGGATGACGGGCCTCGCCCTGCACCTGCGGCACGAATGGGTGATCCTCTCAAATCTCTTTCTGCTGCTTACCGGGTTTGCCCTCCTGTCGCGCCATTTCGAGAAGAGTCGTCTGCCGGATGCGATGCCTGGAGTGCTCCCGGACGACTGGCGCGGTGGTTTCGTGCTGCTCGTGGTGATTTTCGTGCTCTCGAGCTTCCTCGATAACATCGCCGCCGCATTGATCGGCGGCACTATGGCGCGGCACGTCTTCCGAGAGAAGGTCCATATCGGCTATCTCGCCGCGATTGTCGCCGCCGCGAATGCCGGAGGCGCGGGAAGCGTCGTCGGCGATACGACCACCACCATGATGTGGATTGCCGGGGTCAGTCCGCTGAGCGTGCTCGAGGCGTTCATCGGGGCCACGGTCGCGCTAGTCATCGCCGGAGTTCCCGCCGCCCTCCTGCAGCAGCGCTATTCGCCGATCGTGAAAGACGCGTCGAGAGGGCTTCGGATCGACTGGACCCGGATCGGCATCGTCGGTGTCATCCTCGTGGCGGCGGTTGTCGCGAACGTAGGGGCGAACCTCCAGTATCCGGCGTTGTTGGATGCCGTTCCGGTGATCGGGCTTTCCGTGTGGGCCGTCATCCTGGTGACCGCTTTGGTCCGCCGGCCGGATTGGGAGATCCTGCCGGAGACGATCAAAGGCGCCGTTTTCCTTCTGGCGTTGGTCCTCTGCGCGTCGATGATGCCCGTCGAAAAGTTACCGGCCGCCTCGTGGCACACCGCGTTCGGCCTCGGGTTCGCCTCGGCTGTTTTCGACAACATTCCCCTCACCGCGCTCGCCCTCAAGCAAGGCGGCTACGACTGGGGGTTCCTGGCGTACGCGGCCGGTTTCGGCGGGTCGATGATTTGGTTCGGGTCCTCGGCAGGGGTCGCGTTGACCACCCTCTATCCCGAAGCGAGATCTGTAAGGCTGTGGCTCAGGCACGGCTGGTATATCGCGATCGCGTATGTGATCGGCTTTGCGGTGTTGCTGGCGATTTCGGGATGGCATCCGTCAGCGCGCTAACCACTTGGCGATACCGGCCCAGATCTCCTCATCCCGGTGCGGCCCGTCCGGCTGCTCGATCGACCCGAGGCACTGCGACTCTTCGATCACAAACCAGCGCGGCCGTTGCCGTGGTTTCGCGGTCTGACGTGCCGCTCTACGAAGGTCGGGGCGAATTACAATCCGCCGGGTGCCGAGTTCGATCAGCGCCGTGTCGCCATGCCAGTGAAAATCCGGCTTTGGAATCATTGCGGTGGCCATCCTTTCTCTCATCGACCAAAGCCGGCAAAGGCCGTCTGGTACCTCGAACTGGTACGCCGCGTTCGGATCCTGCCGGAGGCGTTGCGCAACCCCGGCGTGAATCAGCTCGGCCACGATACCGTCGCGGAGCGAGCGGAGCACGTCGATGCCGATCTGGAGCTCGTGCGCCGGCCCGTCCCGAAGGATCGGCTCGAGCTGGAAGAGCCACCGCTCACCGATGAATCGCCAGCGGCGGCGGATCGTGTGACTCGGGAGCTCGCTTCGGAGCCAAATGGATACCGACTCGGCGGCGAGGTCGCACCGGGCTGAATCAGGCTCCCCGGTGGCTGTCGCCGGCGCGGATCGGACTGATGAGATCGCGCCGAGTGTCGCTGTCATGTACGCAAAGGTGCGGCCCGAAGCGGGTTGGGGCAATCGATCGTTGGATTGATGGGGATGGACGACCCCGCCCGCCGGCGATCGCGTCGAGGGCTGTTAGGCGGGCGGTGGCGAGGTCTCCGGCGCCGAGGCCGATCGGTACGAAGGCGGTCGAGCAGGGTCTCAGCGCAGCAGGTCGCCGACCCGCTGCGCCATCGCGAGCCAGGCACCGGGCTGCGGTTGGCGCCGGTCGTTATAGCCGGCGAGCTGGCCGGCCATGTCGACAAGCGGCCCGACCAAGTCGCTCGGGAGGCCCACCCCAACGGGCGGCGGTGCGCCGAGCGTGTCCTGGACGTAGGCGAGGACTGCTTTTGCCTCCATGGGAGGCCGGTGGAATCGGCCGGCGAAGAAATCGGCCTGCGTCAGGTCCATTGCAGTGGGATCCTAAGGGGTTAACCCGCATCCTTCCGCGGAGTCCCGCGGAAGCCGATGCGGATCGCGGAACTCAAAGTAGCGCCGTGGGCTGCGGCGGCAATCGCTCGTTGGATGGATTCGGGCATTCGCTCGAACGGACTATGCCGGCAGCGAAGACCAGGGTCGTCCATCATCGGCCAATCCTGAGAAGGTGAGGCCCGGGTCACGGACAAGTGTTGGGGGATTCGGTCAATGGCGGGTTCGTCGACAGTTGAAAGATGCGACACCTCCAGCAGCCGTCGAACGTCGCAACCGTCTACTTCCACCATCGGTTACGCCGCACGCCAGTCCTTGCATCTCCGACGAGTCGAGCGTCTCGAGCCTGGCCCCGGAGTTGCTTTCTGTGGCGCTGTGTAGTGGATCGCATCCGCCCGCGAACGCTGTCGGCTTCGCGCCGCGGCGAGTTAGCAAGTCCCGGCCCATTGTACCGGATAGGTGGGACACAGATGAAAGCAGGCCACCCCATGCATCTCCTTCGAGCGCTCCGCCGCTCGCTTCCCCCCATTGCGCTTGCGATTGCCGCGACCCTGTTAGGCTGTACCGCCGACCTCGGCACGGGGTCGGAGCAGGTCTCGCCCCCGACCTTTGCGAAGGGCAGGGGTCACGGCGTCGTGTCCTGCGCGCCGCAAGCGGCGGACGTGGTCACTCAGGTCATTGGCCCCAAGGGTGGGAAGATCAAGTTCGGGAAACACACGCTGGAGATTCCGAAGGGCGCGCTTGCGGGGCCGGTTCGCATCACGGCCGAAGCGGTAGCCGATTCCGCCAATTCGGTGCGGTTCGAGCCCCACGGCTTGGTGTTTCAGCGGGCGACCCGGCTAACCCTCGATTACGGGAGCTGCGCGGCGCCGGAATTCGCGGACAAGCGGATCGTGTATACGGACGATCTTCTCAACATCCTCGATGCGCTCTTCTCGCTGGACGATCCGAAGGGCAAGAAGATCACCGGCAAGCTGTGGCACTTCTCTCGATATGCCGTCGCTTTCTAGGGAACGGCCCTCGGTGTCCCAGGTCGTCGCGGATCAGCCACGGCCGGTTCCGAGCGGGCCGCGAGTGGATCCGCGCTGGTTCACCCAGCCCAGTGTTCCGAGCGATTCGATGGTCACGGTGAAATGAGCGTTAGGTTCTGCTTCAACTGCGGCGGGGAGATCGGCTCCGGGATGCCTCAGCCGCCGTTGCGGCTGTTCGGACCGGCCCCCGAGCGCCCGGCCGAGCCGTGTGCGTGCTCGGGGCTATCTCGGGCCAGCGGCGGGTACCGGCTGCTGACGCTGGACGACAAGAATCTGATCAGGCCTGTCACTCGCCGCGATTGAAGGCGGCGGCCGTGGAGGCTCACAGGACAGGCTTCGTCCGAGCGGGACGGATCCACGGGCTGGGGTTCACTCGGGCTAAGTCCAACTGGCCCCGATGGATTCGAACCATCATTCTCAGATCCAAAGGCCAGCACCCAGCCTAACGCGAGCAGGAAGGCCCACCGTGTCTCCAGGGGGGCACCGTGGTTCTCCGGGCTTCCCGGAGCTATCCACACGAAATTCCTGCGGCAAAGTGTCCCACAAAGTGTCCCACCCCTGCTCGACGTTTGCGCCCGGGCGCTGGCGCGTCTCCGGTCGGTGCTCATCGTGTCAATCCTGATCTCGATCTGGTGGTGGCTCACTACCTGGTTTTCGACCCCGCCAAAATTCCTA
>JBDTOH010000460.1:0-4886 GCA_039933355.1 Gemmatimonadota bacterium
CGTGGCTGCCGCGGCTCGCGTCGGGTAAGGATATCGGATGCTTCGGTCTTACCGAACCGGACTTCGGCTCGAACCCGAGCGGGATGATCACCACGGCGAAGGAGACCGCCGACGGCTGGGTGCTCAACGGTACCAAGATGTGGATCACGAACGGCTCCCAGGCGACGGTCGCCATCATCTGGGCCAAGACCGGCGCCATCGACGACGCGAAATCGGTTCGCGGCTTCATTGTGCCGACCGACACGAAGGGCTTCACGGGCAAGGATCAGAAAGGAAAACTCTCGCTCCGTGCGTCGGATACGAGCGAGCTCCACCTCGAGGACGTCCGTCTGCCCAAGGACGCGATTCTCCCCAAGTCGGGCGGGATCAAGAGCCCGCTCGCCTGCCTCACGCAGGCCCGGTACGGGATCGCGTGGGGAGCGTTAGGCGCTGCGATGGCCTGCTACGACGAAGCGGTCCGCTACGCCAAGAACCGGATCATGTTCGGCCGCCCCATCGGCCAGACTCAGATCCAACAGGTCCGCCTCGCCGACATGTTGACTGAGATCACCAAAGCCCAGCTCCTCGCGCTCCAGCTCGGCCGGCTCAAGGACGCAGGCACGATGACGCCCCAACAAGTCTCGCTGGCCAAACGAAACAACGTGAACATCGCGACCGATATCGCCCGGGAATCCCGCCGGCTCCTCGGCGCGAACGGGATTCTGGTCGAATACCACTCGATGCGGCACATGGCGAATCTGGAATCCGTCTATACGTACGAGGGGACACATGATATGCATGGGTTGATTCTGGGGCAGGAGATTACGGGACTTAGCGCGTTCTGAGGTGTAGGGCAGGCGGGGAATCGGGAATCGACGGTGCGGTGAAGATTCAGTAAACCAGGGCCGGCAGTGCGGGCGCTTTCGCTATTCCCTATTCCCCATTCCCTGCGCGCCCCCATGAAACCAACCCGCAAACAACTCGCCCTCACCCTCGCCCTCCTGTTCGCCATCAATTTCATGAACTTCTACGATCGCCAGGTGGTGGGCGCGATCGGTGAGAAGATCAAGCTCGAGTGGCAGCTCAGCGACACCCAGCTCGGCGGGCTCACGACGGCGTTCGTGCTGCTCTACGCGGTGGTCGGCATCCCGCTCGGCCGGCTGGCGGACGTCGGGCGGCGGAGGCTGGTGCTTGCGTTAGGCGTGATCCTGTGGAGCGTCTTCACGGGACTCTCGGGCGTGGCGGGGAGCTTTGCGGCGCTGTTCGCCTACCGGCTCGGCGTCGGCGTGGGCGAGGCGAGCTGCGCCCCGGCCGCCAACTCCCTCATCGGCGACCTGTTCCCGGCCCCGCAGCGAGCCCGCGCGCTCAGCATCTTCATGCTCGGCCTGCCCCTCGGCTTGGGAGCGAGCTACCTGGTGAGCGGTCTCATCACCCAGGCGACGGGCAGTTGGCGGACGTCGCTCTTCGTTGCCGCCGCTCCCGGCCTCGTCCTCGGCCTGCTCGCCTTCTACTTGCCGGAGCCCGTGCGCGGTGCCTCGGATCCGGGCATCGTCAGCACCCCGAAGACCCAGGCCGGCTCGATCCGCGCGATCCTCAAGATCCCGACGATGTGGTGGATCATCATCTCCGGCGCGCTGTTCAATCTCAACATGTACGCGATGGGCGCGTTCATGACCTCGCTCCTGATCCGCTATCACGGCCTCGACATCGACCACGCCAACCGGTTCAACAGCGTCATCTATGGCTTCGGGGGCGGCTTCGGGATGCTGTTTGGCGGCTGGCTGGGCGACCGCGCGGCGCGGGTCAGGGTCAACGCGCGGATGCAGGTGGCGGCGATCGCGCTGCTTGCGGCGGCCCCGCTCACCTGGCTCGCCCTGGAGCAGCCCCGCGGGGATGCCTGGCGGTTCGCCGCCCTGATGCTTCCCGGTGTCTTCCTCCTCTATCACTACTACTCCGCCGTGTACGCCACCATCCAGGACATCGTCGAGCCGGCCATCCGGGGAACCGCGATGTCGGTGTATTTCTTCGTGTTCTACCTCTTCACCGCGTTCGGCCTGTTCGCGTTCGGCCGCCTCAGCGACGCAATGGCGGCGCGCGCCCTCGCCTCCGGCGCGGCCGCGGCCGACTCTCGGGCACTCGGTCTCCACGGCGCGATGTACGTGATCCCAGTAGTCAGTGTGGTGCTCGTGCTGGTCCTGTGGGCCGGAAGCCGAACAGTGCTCCGAGATCATGCGCGGTTGCATGGGAGGGTTTAAGGAGCTCCTCAAGTCATCGCACCAGCTGATCCACTCGGTCCCCGATCCACATCATCGACGAGGATGAATGCCCGCCGACCGTGACCCTTCCACCACCAAGTAGCTGGTTCCCGGGCAGTCTGCGTCGGGGAAGGGAATCAGAAGCCCCCCACCATGCTCTTCCGGTCCCCGGTCCCCTCCTCCCCTATCCCCCAACCATCCCCGACACTACTTTCCCCCTCTCCCAATTCCCTAAAGCCTGTCTAATGAAGAGGTTCCGGCAGTGAGAATAGCGGTCTGCCTCAAGCGCGTACCCGATACCACAACCAAGATCGTGATCGGCAGCGATGGGAAATCCATCGACGAGAACGGGGTCAAGTTCGTCGCGAACCCGTACGACGAATACGCCATCGAGGCCGCGCTTGCGCTCAAGGAGAAGGCCGGCGCCGGCGAGACCGTCGTCTACTCTCTTGGCACCGACGCCGCGCAAGAGACCATGCGCACGGCGCTTGCAATGGGGATCGATCGGGCTGTGCTTCTCCAGGGCGGCGGCTCGCCGGACGGCTTGGAAGTTGCCAAGGCCCTCGCCGCCGAGCTCAAGAGTGGCGGCTTCGATCTGATCCTGTTCGGGAAGATGGCGGTGGACGACTACAACCATCAGGTGGGCGTGATGACGGCAGAGCTGCTCGAGCTGCCGTGCATCAGCGCCATCTCGCATCTTGCGATCGAAGGCGGCACCGTCACCGCGGAGCGCGAAGTCGAAGGCGGGGTCGAGGTCGTGACCTGTGCGCTCCCAGCCGTGCTCACAACCGACAAAGGGATCAATACACCCCGGCTTCCCTCGCTCAAGGGAATCATGGCGGCCAAGAAGAAGCCGTTCGAGCTCAAGCCGGTGACGTTAGGCGCCGGCGGCCTGACCGTCACGGGCCTCACGCTGCCGCCCGAGCGGAAGGCCGGCCGGATCGTGGGCGAAGGGCCCGATGCGGTGAGCACGTTGGTGCAGTTGCTCCGGAACGAAGCGAAGGTGATCTGACCATGGCCCAGATTCTCGCAGTCCTCGAACAGCGGCAGGGAACCCTCCGCAAGGTGTCGCTCGAAGTGCTCGCTGCCGCCCGCACGCTCGCCGATCAGTTGGGTGGGGGCGCGACGGTGGATGGCTTGGTGTTCGGCACCGGGGCGGTCGAGGGAACCGCGGCGCTCGGCAAGGCGGGTGCCGATCGGGTACTGCTCGCGGCACACCCGGACTTCGGCCTGTACAATCCCGATGGTTTCGCGGCCACGACGGCCTCGATCGGCGGCTCCTATGCGGTGATCGTCTTCCCGGCGACCGCGAGCGGCCGTGATCTCGCCCCGCGGGTGGCCGCCAAGCTCGGCGTCGCCTGCGCGACCGACGTGACCGAGGTGGGCGTGGAGGGCGGCAAAGTGTCCGCCGTCCGGCCGGTCTACGCCGGGAAGGCGCTCCAGCGGGTCGTGTTAGGCGGCGCCCCGGCGGTACTCTCGATCCGGCCGAATACGTTCGCGGTCGCGCAGGCGGCCGACCGGGCGGACGCGGCGACCGCGGCCCTCGACGTTCCCAGCTTCACGCAGCGGGTCACCGTCAAGGAAGTGAAAGCGCCGGCGCAGTCCACGCTCGACGTCGCGGAGGCGTCGATCATCGTCTCGGGCGGCCGGGGCCTCAAGGAGCCGGGAAACTTCAAGCTGATCGAGGAGCTCGCCGCAGCGTTCGGCACCGCGGCTGTCGGGGCTAGCCGCGCCGTGGTGGACGCCGGTTGGCGGGAGCACGCCGCCCAAGTCGGCCAGACGGGGAAGACGGTCGCACCGTCCCTCTACGTGGCGGTGGGCATCTCCGGAGCCATCCAGCACCTCGCCGGCATGCGGACCAGCAAGGTCATCGTCGCGATCAACAAGGACAAGGACGCGCCGATCTTCAAGGTCGCCGACTACGGCATCGTGGGTGATCTCTTCGAAATCGTTCCCCGGCTCACCGAAGAGATCAAGAAAATTCGCGCGGAGCACTGAAGCCGCGCCGATGGCCGAGACCCTCCCCGATCTGACCGCGGACGCCATGCGCGTCGCCGCCGCCGCCCTGGCCGAAGACGGTCAGGTCGACCTGACGACTTCCGTCGCGGTGCGGCAGCCGGTGAGCGGGGAGGCGACCATCGAAGCGCGGGTCCGCACGACCGTGGCCGGGCTGCTCTACGCCCAGACGGTGGCGCGGGCGGCAGGGTGTAAGATCTCCTGGGCGGTGAACGAGGGCGACGAGGTCGGCCCGGGAGTGTTAGGCACCGTGCGAGGGGACCTCGCCGCGATCCTTCGCGCGGAGCGGCCGGCTCTCAATATCCTCCAGCGGGCGTCGGGGATCGCGTCGGCCACCCGCGCATTCGTGGCGATGGTAGCGGGCACCGGCTGCGCCGTGCTCCACACCCGCAAGACGGCGCCCGGGCTCCGGCTCCTCGACGTCGCCTCGGTGGTCGCGGGAGGCGGCGGCGTCCATCGTCTCGATCTCGCGAAGACCGTGATGATCAAGGACAACCATTGGCGGGCCCTCGCGCGCGAGGGAAGGTCGCTCGAGGACGCCCTCGCGACGGCGCGCTCTCGCGGAGCGCTCGCATGCCAGGTCCACGGTTGAGCGGTTGAGGGAATAGACCTCCGCGAGGTTGGCGAACTTCGGCG
>JBDTOH010000461.1:0-4860 GCA_039933355.1 Gemmatimonadota bacterium
GGCACCATGCAAAGAACTGATCGAGGCACTGTTCTGAGCGCGACCGGGTCCGGTGCCGCGACGCTGGGGCCGGGCGCACTCCTCTGGCTGAGTCGCAGCGACGTTCGGGCCGAGCTCGACATGGCCGACTGCATTGTCGCGGTCGAGCAAGCCTTCATGCAATACGCGCGCGGGCAGCTCCCGGTCGCCCCGGGCGTCCTCGGCGCCCATTTCCGCGACGGCGGATTCCACGTCAAGACGGCTGGCGCGGGACTGGATCCGTGTTATTTCGCGGCAAAGATCAACGCCAACTTCCCATTCAACCCCACCCGGCACCACCTCCCCACGATTCAGGGTGTGATCGCGCTCTTCGACGGAGCGCGCGGGGTTCCGCTCGCCGTGATGGATTCGATCGAAATCACCATCCTGCGGACGGCGGCCGCGAGCGCCATTGGCGCCAAGCAGCTAGCGACGGCCGGCGCTGCGACCGTGACGATCTGCGGCTGCGGGAACCAGGGACGAAGTCATCTCCGGGCGCTCGCTCTGGTTCGGCCCATCCGCCGCACGTTTGCCGTAGACGCCAATCCCAGCGCTGCCCAGGCTTTCTCGGAGGAGCTCAGCAAAGAGCTGGGCATCGAGGTGTCGCCCGCCGATTCTCTGGCCGCGGCCGTCCATGCGAGCGACATCTGCGTCACGGCGACCCCATCACGCGTGCCGGTCTTCCTTGCGTCGATGCTGCACCCGGGATTGTTCATCGCCGCCGTCGGCGCGGATAACGAAGAGAAGCAGGAGCTCGACCCGGAGGTCATGCGGCGCGCAAAGGTGGTGACGGATTTGACCGCGCAGACGGCCGCCATCGGCGACCTGCACCCCGCGATCGCTGCGGGCGTCATGACGCCGGCCGACGTCCATGCCGAGCTCGGCCAGGTGCTCGTCGGTGAACGGCCGGGCCGAACCTCCGACGACGAGATGTTCGTTTTCGACAGCACCGGCACGGCCCTTCAGGACGTCGCCGCCGCGGCGCTCGTATATGAACGAGCGGTTCGGTCGGGGCGCGGCGCGGTGGTGAACCTAACGTAGGAGCATCCGATGAAATGGGTGACGAGAGAACGTCCCAAGATCGACCGGATCGCATGTCCATGGCTGATTCTCCGATTCATCGATCCGGCAGCTGACTTCCTCTTCGTCCCGGCCGACCAGGTGCACCGGGTTGCGAAGGAGCAGGGAGCGATTCCGTTCGACATCGAGGGCGTCGAGCTCAGCCACGTGGGTCCGCTGTGCTCGTTCGACGCCCTGCTCGACAAGTACAAGTTGGCGGAGCCCGCCCTGCATGAAGTCGCGGTGATCGTTCGGGGCGCGGACACCGCGCGGCTGGACCTGGCGCCCCAGTACGCCGGCCTGCTCGCCATCTCGCTCGGATTGTCGCACCACTTCTCCGACGATCAGGAACAGCTCCGGCACGGGCTCGTCATGTACGACGCGCTCTACGCCTGGTGCCGAGAGGTCCGCGGCGAAACTCATACCTGGAATCCGCAGCGGAGCGTCTCGGGAGCCGCGTAACCCGGAACGACCGGCTAGAATTGGAGCGCGTATTGGATCTTCGCCACCAGCTGATTGGAGTCGAACTGGAGCCGGTCGAAGCGCTCCCGCAGGTTGTGATTGTAGACCACGAAGAGCTCGGCGACCGGCCGGATGGTCCAGCGAAGCCGGGTGTTCGATCCCACCGTGCGTGATTCGGAATCCCACTGGACGAAGCTGTTGATCTGGAACGCGGGCGAGACGTTGAGCCGGAGGCGGGTCCCGATGAGCGTGGTGGTGAAGTCGCCCTCGGGCATCCGGGCAATGTCGTGCTCGCCGACCAACTCCATCCCGACGACCGCCGAGGGCCGCCACGCGCTCTCCACCTGGAACTGATTCAGCGTGCCGTTGTAGAACCCGCCGAACCGCCAGGTCAATTGCCCGCTCACCCGCCGACGGTTGGCGAGCTCGACCTCGAGCCGATAGCGGGTGAACCGATACGCCCCGGGCTGGATGACGACGCCGCTCGCGATCTCGAACGGCGCGGCGAGCCGCTCGCCCTGGGGGATGTAGTTTGCCTCGAATCGGTCGCCGCTCTCGAACCGCCAATTCAGCGGGGCAAAGAAGTAGTTGTAGCTCTGCCACTGCCCGGCGAGGTCGGTGGTCAGCGAGAAGTAGTTCTCGATGAACATCTGACGGATGCCGAGGCGCCCGGGCCGGGGCTGGATCGCAACGCCGAGATTGAGGATCTGAACGCCCGGCCGCGGTACAAAGCCGAGGGAGGGATCGAACCCGGTGCCGATGCGTTTCCAGCTGGCGTTGGCGTCCACGAGATCGTTCGGATAGTCGATGAAAGCGCCGACGGCGGTCCGGTCTGTCCCCGCGTCCGATCGGCCCATGCCCAATCCCCACGCCGCGAGCACCAGGTTCTTGTTGCCGCGGAAGTGCGACGTGCGAAAGAGGGCATCGGCGCCGAGGGTATAGCTTCCGGCCCGTCCACCCGGATCGCCGAACGTGGCGAGCGCACCAACGGACGACTCGCGCAGCAGGTTGTGCGACACGCGCACCGCCCCGAGCGTGGCCGGTCTTGCCGACTCGCCTAACGAACCCATCCGGGTGACCAGGGCGCCGATCCGGGTGCCGCCGACGCGGCCGGTCAGCTTGCCGCCGATCCGAAGCGGGACCGCGACGGCGCTGTCCGGGTCGAGACCCAAGAGTCCGATCCGCCGGGTGAAGAACGGCAGCAGGTCGGTCCCGAGTCCGGCGCCGAAGTCGAAGAGATCGGCCCCTTCGAGGAAGAACGGCCGCTTCTCGGGAAAGAAGAGCGGGAACCGGGTCAGGTTGATCCGCCGGGCGTCCACTTCCGTCTCGGCGAAATCGGTATTGACCGTCGCCACTCCCAAGAGACCGCTCCCGATCCGCTTGGTCACGTCGAGGCTTCCGTCCACCTTACCCTCGACGTGGGAGTCGGCGGTGGGGAGGCCGGCACTGGTCCTGAGCGCAGGACGGATACTGATGCCCTTGCCGAGATCGAAGAGGGGAAGCCCGACGAGGTCGCCCGCGTGATCGGTCTGACCGAGCTGCCAATCCCGGCGCGCTCCGGCCCATCGATCGGTCTCCTGCCGCGCTTGAATCCGTCGCTGCACGTTGAACCGCCAGCGGCGGGTGCCGGCTCGGAACGCCAACGTCTTGATCGGGATGCGGATCTCGACGGACCAGCCGGTGGGCGTCAAGGACGTCGCCGCCTCCCAGATCCCGTCCCAATCGCTCTTCTCGTCTTCGCCCTGGCGCGCCAGCAGGGCATCATAACGTGAGCCGGTGGGATTGACCGCGAAGACGTAGCCGGTCCGGCCGTCCGCAAACGTGTCGAAGACCAGCCGGACATGGTCTTCCTTTCCAAGCCCGGCGTCGCGCGCCTTGGAAAAGCTGACGATCCGCACGCCCGGCGGGTTATCGCAACGGATCCCGATCACGATGACGCGTGGGCCGGCGAGTATTTTGACGACGGTGCGCCCACGCGGGACGGCGCCCTCGACCGGTTCGGTCTGGGTCAGGGCGGCGATCGAGTCGGCCGTCTGCCACACCGCCTCGTCGAGGCGTCCGTCCAACCGGATCTCGGCGGTGAGCTTGCCGGCGGTCAGCGTCGCCCGTTCCGGGGATTGAGCGGCGGCCGCCCTGCTCGAGCCGGCACAGAGCACGACTGCCATCAGCGCCCAAAGCCGCCGTTGCCGCCCAGGGAATGTCACGGATCCAAAGCGTCGGGGTTGCCGGAGCGCGGGCGGAGCGAGAGCAAGTCGGATTGCGAGCGGACCGGGAAACCTCCCGGCCCCATCAACGGTCAGGCCCAGGCTCGGATCGAGAGCCGCAGCCGAAAACACCTGGACATCCAATGTAACGGCGGTTACGGTTCGGCCAAATGTCGCTCACCTGGCTCCTTTGTTCGTATCGGCTCCCGCGGTCCCCGAGCCGGCTTCGGCTCGCCGTCTGGCGCAGACTTCGAGGCCTCCGGGCCGTCATGCTCCACGACGGGTTGTGGACGCTCCCGGCCGACCCGAAGACCCGTGAGGACTTCGAGTGGTTGGCCGAGGAGGTCATGGAACGGGGCGGGACCGTCCTCTTGTGGGAGGCGAAGAGCCTCGGGCGGAAGCAAGATCAGCTCCTGATAGATCAGTTTCGCGTTGAGGCGGATGAGCGCTATGCCGGTCTGGCGGAAGGAGCCGATCAACTGGCGAAGCTCACGCAGAAGAAAAGGTCCGCGGCCAAGTCATGGGACCAGGTGCTCACCCGGTTGCGGGCCTTGGAACGGGCCGTGCGACTGGAACGCCGCCGCGACTACTTCAAAGCTCCCGGCCGAGCCGGCGCCGAGGCCGCCATCAAATCCGGGTTCGACCTGGTGCGCGCGCGCACCGGAGAGCCGCAACAGGAGCGACGCCGCCGTGTTATGGGTGACTAGGCCACAGTGCCATGTCGATCGGACGGCCTGCGCCTGGGTGATTCGCCGGTTCGTCGATTCCGAGGCCCGGTTTGCCTTCGCCAACGACGTTGAAGGCGCGCAGGCCCTCGGTGGAACGCCGTTCGACATGCGCGGAGCAAAGCTGGGCCACCGCGAGGGGCGCTGCTCGTTCGAAAGCCTGCTGGTCGAGCATCGGCTCGACGATCCGGCGCTCGTCGAGCTGGCGGCGGTGATCCATGAAGCGGACCTCGACGACGACAAGTACCACACCCCGGAAGCCGCCGGCCTCGACGCGGTGATCCGTGGACTGGGCCTCGTGATTCAGGATGATGAGGAATTGTTCCGCGTAACCGACCGGATCTACGACGGTCTCTATACGTGGTTTGCCAGAGTGACGGGCTGACATCCTT
>JBDTOH010000462.1:0-4859 GCA_039933355.1 Gemmatimonadota bacterium
TAGATCGTCTGATCGGCAGTGATGAGCCGGCTGGTCAGCCCGAGCGCGTCACCGGTGTTGGGGTTGCGGTCGAACTTGGGGAACGCGCTCGACGCCACCTCGATCCGAACTCGATGCCCAGGCAGAAAGTCCTGGCAGGTGTTCCACGCGTCGATGTCGTACTCGTAGGTCCGGCCGGGCTCGATCAGCGCCGGTCTCTCGTGGCCGCCTCTGAAGCGGGCTCGCACCATGCCGTCATTGAGCCGCTGCGCGTAGCCGGTGGGCCACACGTCCAGCACTTTGACCATGAAGTCGGTGTCGCGGGCCGATGAGGCCGCGTAGAGGTGGGCGCTGAGCGGGCCGCAGATCAAGGTCTGCTGGCTGAAGGGCGGGCTCGTGTACACCAGGACGTCATCGCGCTCCTCGACCGCGCGGTAATCCTCCGGCCCGCCGAGCTGGGCGAAGGACGGCTCTGTGAGGAACGGGGTCGGGTTGGCCGGGTCGTACCGATAGTGGTCGGCGGGCTCCGTCGCCGGCTGCTCGAGGCTCAAGGTCCCGTCGCCCGTTAGGCGGTTGGCGCGGCCTCCGCTGTGGAGATAGTAGCGGGTGAATGCCGTGCCTGGTAACGGCCATTCCGGCGCTTCTCGCCACTGGTTGCTTCCCATCGCGAACACACGGACCGCCGGCTCGTCGGAGATTCCATTCGCGCTGGCTTTGAGCCACCGGTCGAACCAGCGGCGCTGGAGGCCCAACAGATCGATGGTCGCCGTCGGCCCGAAATCGACATCGCCGAGCTTGGAAGTCGAGTTGATGGCGTGGGGCCAGGGACCGATGACCAGCTTCTGATTGCGCCGGACGGCTTCGGTCGCGCCGCGCCGCCGCATCGCAATGAAATTCATCGGCGTGGCCCGCTGGGCGTCGTCGTACCACCCGGAGACGTGCAGCACCGGAACCTGGACCTTGTCGTACTTGTTCTGATAGCGGATCGACTCCCACCAACTGTCGAGGCGGGAGTGCGTGATGATGTCGCGCCACCGGGGGTTGGGACGGCCCGCGGCTTCGTCGGCGGTGAGCAGGGGGATGTGCCAGTTGAGACGCCCCCAGTCGACCGCGTTCATGTTCTGCTCGACTTTGCCCGCCGTTAGGTGGTACCAGCTGATCATGGTTGGCGTCGGCAGGCCGCCGGGTCCCGATATCCACACGTCGCCCATGGGATCGGTCATGGTTGCGAGCACGATCATGGCTGCGAGATGCGGGGGCCGCTCCACGGCCGCGAGCCACTGGTCGTATCCGGTATACGACTGCCCGAGGGTGCCGACCTTGCCGGTCGACCAGGGCTGCCTCGCGCACCATTCGATCGTGTCGTAACCGTCCCGACCCTCGTTCCGATACGGCAGCCACTCGCCGCCGGAATCACCCCGGCCGCGGACGTCTTGCACCACGTACACATAGCCTTGCGAGGCGAAGTAACGACCCGCCCGGAGGAACCCATCGCCGTTCTTGTTGTAAGGCGTGCGCACGAGGATGACGGGATGAGGTCCTCCGGTCACGGGTCGATAGAGGTCGGCGGAGAGGGTTACGCGATCGCGCATCGGAACTCGGACGTCGAATTGGATTCGGACCGAGTCGGGCGATTGGGCCCATGCCGGACGTGCTGCACTCATCGCAAGCAGGACAAGACGGCAAGACGGCGGGAAGGCAAGACGGCAACTTGACAGCAAACGCCAGAAGGCCCCGGCACCGTCCACGGGCGCATGTCTAGGCTGGCTTGGGACTACCGCCCCCGCCGGACTGGGAGTAACCTGTCGTCCTGCCGCCTTGCCGTCGTGCTGTCGTGAGGAGAATCGCATGAGCATCGAGCTCCAGAATCGGGTCGCGCTGGTAACCGGGGGAGTCCAGGGAATCGGCCGCGCCGTGGCCGAACGACTCCTCGAGGGCGGCGCCTCCGTCGCTATCAACGATATCGACCGCGGCAGAGTCGAGACCGTCACGCGGCAGCTCGGTCCGAACACGCTTGCCGTTCCCGGCGACGTCACCGACCGCGACCTCGTCCATGCGATGGTCCGCGAGACGGTCGCCCGGTGGGGTCGCCTCGACATCTTAGTCACCGCTGCCGGCATTCTGTTCCCAACGAGGTTCGCCGACATCGAGGAGCGGGAGTGGCAGCGAACCTTCGACGTCAACGTCACCGCCGTCTTCCTCTGCATGCAAGCGGCTGCCGTCGCGATGAAAGGACACGCGTACGGACGGATCGTGAATCTATCGTCGACCGCGGGGAAGTCGGTCAGCACGCTCGGTGGCGCCCACTACACCGCCTCGAAGGCGGCAGTGCTCGGTCTCACGCGGGCCGCGGCCAAGGAGCTTGCCGGGGACGGGATCACCGTCAATTCGGTCTGTCCCGGTCTCATCGATACGGAGATGGTCCAGACCAACGTGACGCCGGATCGCCTCGCGGCCTATCGCGCCCACTTCCCGATTCAGCGACTCGGCGCGCCCCGCGAAGTAGCGGACCTGATCGCTTTCCTGGCCTCCGAACAGGCTGGATATATCACCGGCGCGTCGTTCGATATCAACGGCGGCGACTTGATGATTTAGGCCGTCCCAGCAGCGCGATCAACCCATCGGCAAGCGTCCCTCGCCACCAGGAATAGTCGTGCCCGCCGCTGAACTCCTGGTACGTGAGCGGATAACCCTTGGCCTCGAGCACGTCCCGCATGACCCGGACCCCCGTCACGCTGAATGCCGGCTCGAACCGGCCGACGTCGAGGTAGAACTTGAGCGGCAGTTTGGCGCCGGTCACGAGGTGGCGATAGACCCATTCGTCGCCGATCGGACGGGTCGGCTCTTCGAAGAACGAGCCGGACTGCGCCAGCACATTGCCAACCAGCTCCGGATGGTGCTGTCCCAGACACATCGACGCTTGTCCGCCGCCGCTCGAGCCGGCTGCTACCGTTCGCGCCGGATCGTGCGTCACCCGATACTTGCCGCGAACCCACGGGAGCAGCTCGTGGGCGATGAAGTCGACGAACGGCGGATAGCAGTCGAGCTCGCGGTTTCGAGTCTCAGCGTTAGGGTTGTCCACCAGCACCGCAACCACCGGCGGAATCTTGCCCGCCGCAATCAGGTTGTCGAGAATGGTGGGCGTGGGCACGAGACCGATATAGGCCGCTCCATCGAAGACGAGCGCGAGCGGATAGGGCGCGTGGTCAGACGCGTATCCGGCAGGCGTATAGACGAACACGCGCCTGGTATTGTCGAGAACCTGGCTGGTGAATCGTTCCAGGCTCACCGATCCGGCAGGAACCTCGTTCCGCTTGACGATCCACGGCTGCGCCGGAGCGCCCGGCAGCTCGAGCAGTGATCGCTTGATCTCGATGCTCGCGGGATCGTCCGGGTCCTTGGGATATAGAAACCATTTCGGGTTGAGCGGATCCGGGCGGGCATGGACCGGCGTTCCCATCGTGCCGGCCGGAGGGTTCACCGCGAAGCGATAGACCGTCCTGAGATCGCTCGGCAGGCGCATCGTCTTGTACCAGACGTCGGTGCCCTCGAGATGCTGCAGGCGGTTCTTCGTGGGATCGCTGCCGAGCGCGGATCCGGCCACCACCAAGTTCTCGATGCGCTCGCGCTCACGCCAGAGAAAAGTGACGAGCACCTCTTTCGGGGCGCCTTCGATCGGTTCGACGAGCGGGGCGCCGGTTGCTCCGATCTCGCGCCAGAAGGCCTCCACGGCTTCCACCCGTCCCGCAGTGCCCGCGCCGGAGAGCGTCTTCATCCGCGGGCTGCTGATGGAGTCCTGAGCCGCGGCAGCGGCGCTCCCACCGACGAGCGCCGTTAGGATCGCGACCGTCCAGACCGGAACCCTCATCTGCCCGGCCGACCGCGAGCCTGATCGCTCACGGCCGCGGGCCGGCGCCCCGCCCGCGAAGAGCTTTGCCGGGCTTGGCTCCGGTTACCACACCGTCCTTCACGACCGCGACACCATTGACGAACACGTGCTTCATGCCGATCGACAATTGATGGGGGCGATCGAACGTGGCCCGGTCCACGATCGTCGCCGGGTCGAAGACGACGATGTCGGCGGCGAACCCTTCCCGGAGTAACCCTCGATCGGGGATCGACAGCCGGGTCGCGACCGCGGAGGACAGCTTTCGCACGGCCTCCTCGAGCCCCATGACCTTCCTCTCGCGAACGTAGTGGCCGAGAATGCGGGGAAAGCTCCCATAGGCCCGCGGATGCGTCAGTCCCTTGGCCGTTTCGGGATCCATCCCTTCCGCGTCGGTACCGAACTTGATCCACGGCTGCTGCATCTCGAGCTCGACGTTAGGTTCGCTCATCATGAAGTAGACCGCGCCGCCGACCTCTCCCTCGCTCACCAGGAGATCGAGCAGCGCGTCCGCCCAGGGCTTCTTCATCATCACCGCGATCTCGGAGAGGCGCTTTCCGGCAAACCGCTGATTCTCCGGCTTCTTGGTCGCCACGACCAGCATCCCGTCCGCACCCGACAGCGCACAATTGTTCTCCCAGCTCGTGCGAACGGCGACCATCTCGGCTCGGATCTTGGCGCGGATCTTCGGGTCGTGGAGGTTGGCGAAGAGCTTGCCGTCCGCGGACGCCCACGGCGGGAGGCATGCGGTCCAGCCCGTTCCGGTCGCGACGTACGGGTACATGTCGGCCTGGACGTCGAGCCCGCTGGCGCGGGCCGAATCGATCTTCCGGATGGCAAGGGGAATCTTGGGCCAGTTGCGCCGGCCCATGGCTTTGAAGTGATAGACCTCTACCGGGACGCCGCCCTCCTGCCCGATTCGAATCGCTTCATCGAGCGCCTCGAGGAAATGGTCTCCCTCGGATCGGATGTGGGAGATGTAGACGCCGCCATA
>JBDTOH010000463.1:0-4856 GCA_039933355.1 Gemmatimonadota bacterium
AGCCCGGATAGAGCTTCCGCTCCACCATGACCTTCTTGCCGTTCTTGATCTCGATGGCTTCCTGGGTCGGCACCAGGGCCTGCCGCACGAGCTTCTGGTCGGCCGGTCGGGGATCCTCTTCGATCCGTCGGCTCAACAGGCTCTTCACCTTGTTCTCGTGCCCCGCCGTCGTCTGCACCGCGTACCAGCGATATTCCATCGACTCTACCGTCGCGTGAGCGCCGCGACCCCGTCCACGAGGACGAGTTGCAGCAGCCGATCGAGAATACCAATGGCGATCCCGATCACGAGCGTCATGATGATCACCATCCGGGTCGCCTTCAACAATTCGTCCGTGGTCGGCCAAGTCACCTTCTTGAGCTCGGCGGCCACGCCCTGAAGGAACGATCGAGCCGACCTCACCCAGTCGACGATCTTCCCCCCGGGCCGCCGGACGGCTTGAACTTGTTCCATGCTTACTTCGTTTCCTTATGCGGCCGGTGCTTGTTGCAGCGCGGACAGAACTTCTTCCACTCGACCCGCTCGGGATGAAGCCGGCGGTTCTTGTCGGAGAAGTAGTTCCGCTCTTTGCACTCAGTGCATTCGAGGATGATTTTCTCTCTAGGCATTCTATAGCTCCTTCAATCGGAAGTCGGAAGCCGGAAGTCGGGAATCGGGACAGCCCCGACTTCCAATTTCCTAGTGCCGATTTCCTACTTCAGAATCTTGGTGACAACTCCGGCCCCAACCGTCCGGCCACCCTCGCGGATCGCAAACCGGAGGCCCTCTTCCATCGCGATCGGCGTGATCAGCTCGATCTTCATCTGCACGTTATCCCCCGGCATCACCATCTCCACCCCGGCCGGCAGCTCCACGTTCCCGGTCACGTCCGTCGTCCGGAAGTAGAACTGGGGCCGATAGCCCTTGAAGAACGGCGTGTGCCGGCCGCCTTCGTCCTTGGTCAGCACGTAGACCTCGGCCTCGAACTCGGTGTGCGGCGTGATGCTCCCGCTCTTCGCCAGCACCATCCCGCGCTCCACTTCCGCCTTTTCCACCCCGCGGAGCAGCAGCCCGACGTTGTCGCCCGCCTGCCCATCATCCAAGAGCTTGCGGAACATCTCGACGCCGGTCACCACCGACTTCTTCGTGCTCCCGAACCCGATCAACGCCACTTCCTCGCCGACTTTGATCTTGCCGCGGTCGATCCGGCCCGTCGCCACCGTGCCCCGGCCCGTGATCGAGAAGACATCCTCGACCGGCATCAGGAACGGCTTGTCGATTTCGCGCACCGGCTCCGGAATGAACGTGTCGAGCGCGGTGTAGAGCTCCTCGATCTTCGCGATCCACGCCTTGTCGCCCTCGATCGCTTTGATCGCCGAGCCGCGGATGACCGGCGCGTCGTCGCCCGGGTAGTTGTACTTCGTCAACAGCTCGCGGACCTCGAGCTCGACTAAGTCCAACAGCTCCTCGTCCTCGACCAGATCGCACTTATTCAAGAACACCACCACCGACGGCACGTTCACCTGCCGCGCGAGCAGGATGTGCTCGCGGGTCTGCGGCATCGGCCCGTCCACCGCGCTCACCACCAGGATCGCCCCGTCCATCTGCGCGGCGCCCGTGATCATGTTCTTCACGTAGTCGGCGTGCCCCGGGCAGTCCACGTGCGCGTAGTGGCGCTTGGCCGTCTCGTATTCCACGTGGCTCGTCGCGATCGTCAGGATCTTGGTCGGATCCCGCCGCCCCTGGCTCTCCGACGCCTTCGCCACCTGGTCGTACGAGATGTACTTCGTCCCAAACCCCTTCTCGGCCGAAATCTTCGTCAGCGCCGCCGTCAACGTCGTCTTCCCGTGGTCCACGTGCCCGATCGTGCCCACGTTCACGTGCGGCTTGTTTCGCTCGAATTTCGCCTTGCCCATGGTATCACCCCACCGTGTTCCGGTTTCTGCTCTTCGATGTCCCGACTTCGGACTCCCTATTTCTTTATTTCTTTACCTTCGCCACAATCTGCTCCTCGACGCTCTTCGGCACCTGCTCGTAGTGGTCGAACTGCATCGTGTAGACCGCTCGACCTTGCGACATGCTCCGAAGCGTCGTGGAATATCCGAACATCTCCGCGAGCGGCACATCGGCGGCGACCACCTGCGCGTCGCCCCGCTGCGTCATGCCGGCCACCTTGCCGCGCCGGCTGGAGAGGTCACCGATGACGTCGCCGATGAAGTCGGCGGGAGACACGACCTCGACCTCCATCACCGGCTCGAGGATGATCGGCTTGGCCTGGCGCGCGGCCTCCTTGAAAGCCATCGAGCCCGCGATCTTGAACGCCATTTCCGAGCTATCGACGTCGTGGTAGCTGCCGAAGACCAGCGAGACCTTGATGTCGACCATCGGATAACCGGCGACGACGCCGTTCTCGAGCGCTTCCTTGATGCCCGCTTCGACCGGACGGATGTACTCCTTGGGAATCGTGCCGCCGACGATCTTGTCTTCGAAGTGGAATCCGGTTCCCTGCTCGGCGGGCTCGAGGTCGATGACCACGTGGCCGTACTGGCCTTTGCCGCCGGACTGCCGGATGAACTTGCCCTCGACGTCGGTGACTTTCCTGGTGACCGTCTCCCGGTACGCGACCTGCGGCCGGCCCACGTTGGCCTCGACCTTGAACTCGCGCTTCATCCGCTCGACGAGGATCTCGAGGTGGAGCTCGCCCATGCCGGCGATGATCGTCTGGCCGGTCTCCACATCGGTACGGACTCGGAACGTCGGATCCTCTTCCGCAAGCTTGTGGAGCGCGATGCCCATCTTGTCCTGGTCGGCCTTGGTCTTCGGCTCGATCGCGACGTCGATGACGGGGTTCGGGAACTTCATCGCCTCGAGAATGACCGGCTTGCCTTCGTCGGAGAGCGTGTCGCCCGTCCGGGTGTCCTTGAGCCCGATCGCCGCGGCGATATCTCCCGCCGTCACTTCCTCGATCTCGTCGCGCTTGTTGGCGTGCATCTGGAGCAGACGGCCGATCCGTTCCCGCTTGTCCTTGGTGCTGTTGTAGACGTAGCTGCCCGACTTGATCGAGCCCGAGTACACCCGGAAGTACGTCAACCGGCCCACGAACGGGTCCGTCATGATCTTGAAGGCCAGCGCGGAGAACGGCTCGGTGTCGTTCGCGGCCCGCTCGACGATCGTGTCGTCGTGCTGCGGGAGGTGGCCTTTGATCGGGGGGATGTCGGAGGGAGCCGGAAGGAAGTCGATGACCGAGTCGAGGAGAGCCTGGACGCCCTTGTTCTTGAAGGAGGCGCCACAAAGGACCGGCACCATATGGCCGCCGATCGTCGAGCGCCGAATGGCACCCATGATCTCTTCGAGGGAGAGCTGGGCACCCGACAGGTATTTCTCCAGCAGCTCGTTCTCGTGCTCCACTGCCGCTTCGATCAGCTCATGCCGGAACTGGGCGACTTTTTCCTGGTACGCGTCGGGAACCGGCATCTCGGTAAAGCTCTTGCCTAACGTGTTCTCCTCGAACACGACCTCGACCTCGCGGAGGAGATCGATGTGCCCGGTGAACGTCTCGCCGGCCCCGACCGGAAGCTGGAGCGGAAAGGCCCGCTTGGTCAGCCGGTCGCGGATCATCGCGAGGCAGCGGTCGAAGTCCGCACCGACCCGGTCCATCTTGTTCGCGAAGATGAGCCGGGGAACTCCGTACCGGTCGGCCTGGCGCCAGACCGTCTCGGTCTGCGGCTCGACGCCGGCGACCGAGTCGAGCAGGGTCACGGCACCGTCGAGGACGCGCAGCGAGCGCTCGACTTCCGCGGTGAAGTCCACGTGGCCCGGCGTGTCGATGATGTTGATCCGGTATTCGATCCCGCTTCGGGTCCAGAAGCAGGTGGTCGCTGCCGATGTGATGGTGATGCCGCGTTCCTGCTCCTGCTCCATCCAGTCCATCGTAGCGGCGCCGTCGTGGACTTCGCCGATCTTGTAGTTCTTACCCGTGTAGTAGAGGATCCGCTCGGTCGTAGTCGTTTTCCCGGCATCAATGTGGGCCATGATGCCGATGTTGCGATAACGATCGAGTTGGGTTGCGCGAGCCATAAACTTCCCATTTGCGGCCCGGTCAGGGGCCTGATCCATCGAACACAAAAGCGGGGCGACCGACCGGGACACTGTCCCGCGGTATCGCTCCGCGCCACCTCCACGGCTCCGGGCGGCGTTAGGCCGGCCCTGGATTGCTGTTACGCTTCGCCGTTGGGAGGGGGGTGCCTGAGCACACCCTCGCGTTTTTCACCGAGCCGGAGGTGACGAGGAGCTAGCCCGTCGTCACGCGGCCCTGATTTTCCCGGTTATCTGGGAGCCGACAAACCTACCTGGGGCTTAGACTTGGGTCAAGTGAGAAGGGCTCAGGTTTTAAGGAGGGGCTAAGGTGTCAGGGGTGCTCGATTCCGCTCCCTGGTCCTCATGCCGTATTCCCTAATACCTAAGCCCCCAGCCCTACCACCTATAGTGAGCGAACGCCCGGTTCGCCTCAGCCATCTTGTGGGTGTCGTCCTTCTTCTTGATCGTGTTGCCTTCGCCCTTGGACGCCAGGATCAGCTCCGCGGCCAGCCGCTCCGCCATCGTCTTCTCGGTGCGGCTCCGCGAGTACTGGATCAACCAGCGCATCGAGAGTGCCGTGCGCCGCTCGGGACGGACTTCGACCGGCACCTGGAGCGAGGCGCCACCGACCCGGCGGCTCTTCACCTCGAGCGCGGGCTTGGCGTTGGACACGGCCTGCTTGAAGACGGTGACGCCCGGCTGGCCGGTCCGCTCTTCGATCATGTCCATCGCCTTATAGAAGATTCCCTCGGCGGTGCTCTTCTTGCCCTCGGACATGAGGGAGTTGATGAACTTCGAGA
>JBDTOH010000464.1:0-4846 GCA_039933355.1 Gemmatimonadota bacterium
GGTCTTGCGTTGCTGGTTCTGGGCGACGGTCATATCGAACGCCCGGTAGAACCCGAAGCAGCCGCGCAGGGCGTCCGGGTTGGAGAGCACCCGGACGTAGTAGTCGACGACATCGTGCGGGAGCTCCCCGCCCTGGATGGCGAACTCGTACCCGAAGAAGACGGCCTCCCGTCCGGCGACGAGCTTTTCGGGCACATCCTGTACCCGGTTGAACGGGATGTGCCAGAGCCGATCGTTGAGCGCGGCGGGTACGAACAGGGGCGGTGGTGGAGTCGCACCAGGGGGCCCGGGGATCTCGGCAAGGGCCGCCCGGTCTACCCGGTCCGGGTGGTCAGCGGCCAGCGCATAGCTGATCGCGAACCCGGTGTCGTGGCCGACCACGGCGAACCGTCGATGGCCTAGCGCATCCATCAGGGCGATCAGATCGCCTGCGAGAGTGCCGGTGTCGTAGCCGTTCTGGGGCTTGTCGGTCAACCCGATACCGCGCTGATCGACGGCGATGACCTCGAAGTCGCGGGCGAGCGCCAGCATCAGCAGGCGCCACGCGTACCACGTCTCCGGCCAGCCGTGGACCAGGAGCAGCGGTGGTCCGTCGCCTCCGATGACCGCGTGCTGGCGTAGTTCACCGGTGTCGATGTACCGGCTGGTGAACGTGTCGGTGAACCCGGCCGGGAGGTTCGGCGCGCCGGAGACCGAGCCGGGGCCCTCCGGGGTGGGGGCGGCGGATGGTGCGCTCATGCTGATCCCCTGTTGCAGAGGCTGACGGCTTTCGGTCTGCGAATCTAGCTCATTCCTGGACTTGACCGGGCCGCCGGCAGCCATCGCCGGTTAGCCTGCGCCTGGCGCAACCCTCATCGAAGCGGGTAAGCTCTCCGGTCGAAACCTCGAGAACAGGTGGCCCATGCACTTCCAGACTCATTGCTTGGTTGCGGTCCTCGTAGCAGGAGCGGCATCACCCGTCACCGCGCAGCAGGCCCGGATCTACGACCGCGTCATCCTCGGCGGCCGAGTGATGGACCCCGCGTCAGGCCTCGACGCGGTCCGCAACGTCGGCATCGTCGACGGCCGAATCGCGGTCATCACCGCAGTACCGCTCCGCGGCCGCGACACCGTCGATGCCCGCCGCCTGGTCGTCGCCCCCGGGTTCGTGGACATGCACGCGCACGGCCAGAACGACGAGAGCTACCGGTACTACGCCATGGACGGCGTGACCACGGCACTCGAGCTCGAGACCGGGATCGGCCCGGTCGTCCAGTTCTATGCCGAGCGCGCCGGCAAAGCGCGAGTCAACTATGGCGGCGCCGCCTCCCATTTTCATGCCCGCCGCATTGCCCTCGGCGATACGCTGGTCCCCTACGCGGAGCGAGCCACCGACACCTCGACCAAGTGGTCCCATACGCCCAGCACCCCAGCCACCATCGCCGCCGTCCGAGCGGAGCTGGTCAACGCACTCGACCAGGGCGCTTTGGGGATCGGCATGGGAGTGGCCTACACGCCGGGAGCGTCGGCGTTCGAGATCCTCCGCAACTTCGAGCTCTGCGCTGAGCGCCGAGTCCTCTGTTACACCCACATCCGCGGGGCGGGCGCCGGGTTAGGTGGGTTCGGCGGGCTCCAGGAGGTGCTCACCGATGCCATGGTCACCGGCGCCCCTCTCCATGTGGTCCACATCAACAGCTCGAGCGGCGCCAACGCGGGCGGCCCCGACGTGGCCGACTTTCTCAAGGCGATCCATCAAGCCCGCGCCCACGGCGTCGACGTCACCACCGAAGCCTATCCCTACACCGCGAGCTCGACCCTTCTCCAGTCCTCGCTCTACGATCGCGCCCTCGATACCCCGAGCTACGACTTCGGCCGGATCGTCTGGGCCGCCAACGGGGAACACCTGACCCGCGAATCGTTCATCAAGTACCGCAAGCAGGGCGGCATCATCGTCCAGATCGGCGGGGCCGATTCGAACCTCTATCCGATCTTCCGGGATTCGATCGTGATGGTCGCGAGCGACGCGGTGCAATACGTCGAGCATCGCGGCAACCCTCGACTCGCCGGGACGTTCGCCAAGGTGCTAGGACGCTTTGTCCGGGAGCAGCGACTCTTTTCGCTGATGGAAGGGTTGCGCCGGATGACGATCATGCCGGCCACTCGGCTCGCGTCGTTCGTGCCCCAGATGGCGCGGAAAGGCAGGATCAAGGTCGGCGCGGACGCCGACATCACGGTCTTCGACCCGGCGACCGTCATCGACAAAGCCACCGTCGAGGAGCCGGCGCAGTACTCGGTGGGAATCAGGCATGTTCTGGTGGGTGGGACCCCGGTCGTCCGCGACTCGAAGCTGGTGGAGGACACCTTCCCCGGCCGGCCGATCCGTCGGCAGCGAAAGTGAGGAAGCGGCTGCCAGTGGAGGCGCGATTGTCTCCACCAATAGGATTGAGTGAACGCGATCAGTGCCGCATCGAGTGGAATGAACCGACGGAGGCCGTGGGGAGAGAGATAGGCCGCCTGTTCAACGTTGCCGACGCACCATTTCGTTGATCCAGATGGGGGCGAACGGCGAGGTGCAACCCTTGGACACCGGGTAGTCGCGGTACATCCCCAACTTTTCTCCGATAGCGATCGCGCGCTTGCGATGCTTGGGGAAGTGAATTCCGATTCCTGCAAGACAGGCATTCATCGTCCATTGCACTTCGGGAGCAGCGTTCCCCGATTCAGACTCGATCCGGTCCAGAAGCGCCGGCAGATCGAGTCCGTCCGGATTCTTGGCGATTCGCCCTGAAGTCAGGTCCATCCGGCGCGGGCGGCCCAGGGGTCATCATCCTCCATCCATGCTTGGCGAAGAGACTCCTTGGCGGGATGATTCTTGACAACATAGGCATTCAGCCAGTCTGCAACCTGCACAAAGCCGACGGACCGGACCATCCGATCCATCACGTCGCGAGACACCTCCTTGGGCTGAATCAAAAGGATTGCCAAGAGCCGTGCATCGATGTTGCCGGTGTCCCAGAGGGCGACGGCCAACTGGTCGTTGGTTTTGATCTTCTCGGCAACCTTCCGGATGTCACCAAGCAGGACGCCGAACTGAGGGCCTGCAGCGCCATTCTTCGTATTGCGCTCACGGACCTTCGCGTTGCCGAGCAATTCCAGTTGGGCGAGAGCATCCTTGAGAGTTATTGCCATGCTTATAGCGCTCCCCAGACGGAACTGCGAGCCGACGGCTCTGGTGTTCAGTGGCGGGCGCCGGACGGAGCTGAGCGGCCGGCTATCCTTCAGCCAACATGGGAGCGCGGCCGCGACTTTGCAAATCGGAATCCGGGCGCCGCAAGACCTGGTTAGGCCGAAGCACACTCCAGTCTGGGGCATTGGTGAACGCGAAGCTGGCGACCACGGCTCTCGCACCACGGATGGATGCCGCGTCTGCCGGCGCTCAGGAATGGGAGTGGGCGCGCCGTCACCGTCCGGCTGTATCTTGACCGGATGACCCGATCCCATCTGCTGGAAGAGCTCTCCTGGACCGATGTCGAGGCCCGCGTCGCAGCGGGAACCCGCACCGTCCTGGTCATGACCGCGTCGATGGAGCAACACGGGCCCCATCTCCCGACCATGACCGACACCGCGATCGGTTATGCCGTCGGGGCCCGGGTCGCCGAGAAGCTGGGCGACGCGCTGCTGGCGCCGGTGATCCGGCCAGGGTGCTCCGACCACCATCTCGCTTTCCCGGGCAGCGTCTCGATTCCGGAGCCGGTTTTCATCGAGACGGTGAAGGCCACCGTCCGAAGCCTCGCGCCACACGGCTTCACCACCTTCGTCCTCCTCTCCTCCCACGGCGGGAACTTCGACGCCCTCGCTAAGGCTGCGGCGGAGCTCGAAGTCGAGTGCGAGCCCAAGGGCATCGCCATCATCGCCTTCACCGGGCGCGAGGCGCTCCATCAGACCATGGCGTCGATGATCGGCGCGGCCGCGCGGCTGGGCCGGCCGCAGGAGGTCGACGCGATCCACGCCGACGTCACCGAGACGTCGGTCCTCCTCGCCCGGCACGGGCATCTCGTCCATCTCGACCGGTTGGAGATCGGCAAGATGGGCCACATCGACCTCGACGAGCTCCTCGCCAAGGGCCTCCGCGGCATCACCCCCAACGGCATCCTCGGCGATCCCCACGGCGCCACGGTGGAGATCGGCGAGGCCGTGGTCGAATCGCTGGCCGAGACGATCACCCAGTTCGTCCGAAGCCGCCGGGGGCGGTAGCCGATCGAAGCCGGCCGCGGGTTCATGGGCCATCCACGTGGCCTCTTCTATCTCGCGTTTACCGAGGCGTGGGAGCGGTTCTCCTATTACGGGATGACCGGGCTCCTCTCCCTCTACATGGTGAATCAGCTCCTCCTCCCCGGTCACGTGGAACGGATCGCGGGGTTCACCGCGTTCCGGGCGGGGCTCGAATCGATCTTCGGACCGCTCTCGACCCAGGCGCTCGCCGCCCAGACCTTCGGGCTGTACTCCGGGTTCGTGTACTTCACTCCGCTGGTCGGCGGGGTGATCGCGGACCGTTGGATCGGGCAGCGGGCGGCGGTGGTGATCGGCGCGCTCGCGATGAGCGCCGGTCACCTCGCGATGGCCTTCGATCAGTCATTCCTCGCGGCACTGCTGCTCCTGGTCGTGGGCTCGGGGCTGCTCAAGGGGAACATCACGGCTCAGGTCGGCACCCTCTATCCGCCCGAGGACGAAGCGCGCCGGAGCCGCGGGTTCGTCATCTTCAGCATGGCCATCAACGTTGGCTCGGTGCTCGGCCCCCTGGTGTGCGGCGCGCTGGCCCAGGTCTATGGCTGGCATTGGGGCTTCGGCATCGCCGGGATCTTCATGA
>JBDTOH010000465.1:0-4823 GCA_039933355.1 Gemmatimonadota bacterium
CATCTATCTCACGCTCAATACCCTCGTGAAGCCGTCGGAGCTGCACGAAGCGATGTCCCCCACGGCGAGGATGATCTTCGCCCCGGCAAGCGCCGCGGCCTCGGGCGTCGCGTTCGCGGGAGGCGGCGTCAGCTGAACCGCCGGTTTGCACGCCAAGCCGAAGATCCAGACGGCGGCCGCCGCCGAATATCCCAAGTGCCGCATTCGAAAGACTCTAGGTAGGAGTGAAGCGGGCCGTGCGCTGCCTAAAACGCCAGCCCGGTTCGAATCAGGACCCGCGTGCGACCATCTCCATCGGCCAGCTCGACGCGAATGCCGGTCGACGGATCGAGGATTCCGATCCAGAACCCGGCGCCGATCGCGGTGCGCCACCCGCCGGGCGACTCACCGCGGACGAACACTCTGCCCGCGTCGGCGAGACCGAAGATCCCGATGTCGAACGGAAGGACGAATCTCACAGCGGCGAGCGGAACTCTCAATTCCGCGCCTCCGTAGAGCGAGGCATCGCCCGCATACCGGTCCAACGGGAGCGTCCGCACGTTCCCCGCTCCCCCGATGAACGCGGCCTCGTGGAACGGAACCTCGCCGAATACCTTCGCGCCGCCGGCACGGAGCGCGAGGATCGGACGGGCGGGTACCGGTATCCTCACGAATGCCGAGCCGCCCGCAGTCACGCTTCCGAAAGCGCTCGCGACATCCCAGACGGCGGGGAAAAAGCTCCCGCTCAGATCGAACGCGAGGCCGCTCTGCCGATTGGTCGGCCGGTCCCGAATCTGATGGCGGAGATCGAGGCGAAGCCCGGCCTCTCCAAACCGCCCGGATCCATAAGGCCGGTTCGCGGTGATGAAGCGGCCCGGCGCGTCGTCGGTGACAGAATACTGGAGCACTGGGCCGAAAGACAACTCGGTCCGGCGTGCCAGCTCCACTCCGACCGTTGGCTGAAGGAGCCACTGCCGCTGGTGGACGTCGAAATATCCGGCGGGGGAATCGAGCGTCCGGTTGCCCAACCCGTGGAAGCTCGTCACCTCGAGCTCCGACATCCGTACCAGGGCGCCGAAGTGCACCGATGAGCTTTCCAATCGGTGATCGGTGGCGACGCCTAGGCGAAACCCGCCGGTCTCGCTCGACCACTCACCGCCGAGGCTCAGGCTGCTCGCATAGGGACGATGCGCGAACCCATAGCGATACGACCCGAATCCGAGCCGGGCCACGAAGCCGAGGTCCCCGAGCGCCGCTCCGGCCGCGGGCTTCATCTGGCTGCCCCGCGTGCGCCCCGGCGACACGAGCTTCCCGTGCTCGAGCACCCACGGCTCCCGGTTGTACAGCGTGTCCTGACCGTACGTCACGCCCTCGACTTTCCCGTTGTCGTAGAGCCGGGCCGTGGCGCGCCGGCCGTTGACCAGCGAGGAGTCGGCCAGCCGGTTGGTCCCGTTCCCGCCGATGACGAGAATGGGAATGCTCTCGTGAACATCGCCCGTGATCGTGGCGACATCGTCCCCGCCGTGGAGATAGAGGCGAATCTCATGGGTATCGTTGCGGTCGAAGCGGCGCTGGAAGTAGGGGGCGCCGTTCTCCGATTCGAGGCGGACTTCCACGCGGCCGCCGTCCAGTCGGGTCACCCGAGCCCGGTCCGCCGCATCGGTTGCGTGGATATCGACGAGCTCGGCGAGCCACTGATAGAACTTCTTCGCGACATCCTGCAGGTGATCTCGGCGGATCTCGAGCCGGTGGACCAGCCCCGGCGCCGAGTGCTGGTACGGCTGCGGCACTCGCCGCATCGAGGCCTCGATCACCGAATCGGTCACCGCCGCCTTGATCTCAGCGACGACGGAATCCCAGACCGGCCACTCCAAGCCGGCGAGCAGCCGGCGGTCGAATTCGACGCTGTTCACCGTCAGGGCGCGAATCGGAAGGTAGGTGTCTCTGAATGGGGACAGCTCCGGCTTCCCGAGCCGCAGGAGGCCGGGTATGAGTCCTTGGTAGGACGCAAAGGCTTTATCGCGATCGCGGGCGATGGGGTCCCATACCGTGTCCGCGCCGCTCTCGAGCTGGGCCCATTTCCAGTTGCCTGGGTGGCGATCCCAGTCGTTGAACAGCATGTCCATCAAGCGGGCGCGCAAGAAGACGCGCGTGGCAACGCGATTGGTGGGGCCGGCGTTGAGCAGCGGCAGCAGCTTCTCGCTGTCGATGATATCGACGGCACGGGCGAAGGCTTCGGCGTGGTGGGGCTTGGTCGGGTACTCTTCGATGGTGCCGAGCCGGCCCGCGAACTCCTTGCGGAACTCGCCGAGCGCCGGGTCGTCGGGCATCACCACGAGCGATGGAGTGGGGTGAAGGACGCCGGCGGCATCGAGCATCAGCGCCGTGGCGAGTGGGGCTGCTGGGTACGACGAGCTGATGCCATCGCGCGCCATCTTCTCGACGATCGTTCCTCGGTACTTGTCCTGGATCGCGACGTTGTCCTTGTCCACGGAGCGAAACACGTACTCGAACCCGTCGGCCGTCTCGAACCGGAGCGATTTGGTCTGCTTCCCGCCGCTCGCTTTGAGTGCTTTGATGCCTCCGGCGAAAGTCTCGAGATTCAGCACCGGTGCCCGCAGGGACGCGGTCCAGAGGTCGCGGTAGCCGGCTCCCAGGAAGAAGCGGCGGATCCCGCCGGCTCGATACTCGGCGCCGGCGACCTTGGTGGTGCTGTCGTCTCCCGGGGCGGGGAGCTTCTGGGCCAGCGCCGGAACGGCGAGCCCGGCGGCGGCGAGAGCCGCGCCTAACGCCCAACGCCGCGACCCGGCCGGGCTACGGGGGTGGTCGGGAGCGCGGGCGATCACGGATGGGCGGGATTACGGCCAGCGGTACAGCGTTATGGCGGCGGGGTGGCTTCCGACGGCCTCGTCGCTCACCATCAGAATGCTGTCTTTGGTGATGGCGACGCCTTCGGCTTGGAAGTGCTTGCCCGGGAGGGGGCGCGCGAACACAATCCCTCCGGTAGGCGTGATCTCGATGATCGCCGCCTCCCGCGAGGCGACGAGCACATAGTTCCCACTCACCGGATCGACGGTGATGTCGGAGGGCCGGAGGTCCTTCCACTGATTGGTGCCGATGACACTGTCGAGCGGGATCTTGAGCTCCGGCAGCGGTGCCGCTCCTTTTTCGACCGGCAGCCGAAAAATCACCAGAAACCCTTCCAGGCTCTTCTTGTAGACATTCTTACAGGCGAGGAGCAGCGCCTTGAGCGTCGGGTCGTAGGCCACGCCTTCGAACTCGCAGATGTGCGAGAGATGCGGGTCGCGGATGGTGTAGTCCACGTGCTCGCCGTCGGCGCCTTCGTCGAACTGATAGAGCTTGCCGTTGCTGGCGAGCAGGACCACTGCATCGCCGACGACCGTGATCCCCTCGAAGTCGGCTTTGAGGGCCGGCTCCCCGACGCTGAACTGCTTGACGACCACACCCCGCCGATAGTCGATCTCCACAACCCGGCCGCGCTCGTCGCCGTGGGTGAGCAGCCGTCCGTCGGCGGTGAGAGCGAGGCCGGAGATCTCCTGAAGCCGGTTCCCCATGACCCATTTGGCGATCGGCTTCCCACGGGCGGAGCCGGTGTCCGCTCGGGCGAGCGCGGAGTCGAGGGAGGCTGCCCGCTCCGCCATGACGGTGCTGTCGCTCTTGGCCGACCCCGCGGAGCCGCGCCCGCATCCGGCCGGCGCCCATACCGCCGCGATCAGGGCCGTCGCGATCTGGAGCCGATTCATGAGGCTTTCTTCTTCTCCTCGTCGTCGACTTCGCCCACTTCCACTTCGGCGGCGACGACCTGATTGCCGGCGGCCGAGCGGATCGCCGTGAGAAGGTCGCTCTTCGACTTCGATTTCCCCAGCCGGATCAGGTAATACAGCTCGCTCGGCTTCCCGCGATTGGTCACGACCTCGTCCAGCTTCCAACGCTTCACCTCTTGGTCGAGCACACCCTGGACGACTTCCTGCGTTTCGCTCACCGCGTTCGTCGCGACCGAGAGAATGGAATTGAAGCGAGGCTTCTTCCCATCGGGTCCGAGAATCTGGCGCAGCCGCGTGAACCGCTCCGTCAGCGCCTCGAGGTTCTTGGGCGAGAGTCCGACCACGAGGTCGCGGTCGGGGACTTGGTCCTTCCCGTCGTGCCCCGCAAGCTCGGCGAGCTCCGACCACTGAGACGCCGCAGTGGGTTCGAGCGCGTTGCGGCCGAAGTCGTACCGCCAGACGAGCAGCAGGATGAAGTTGAAGACGATGGAGACAAGCGCGCCGACGGTGAACGTCTGGACACCTAACGCGAAGCCGACGGCGATCGCGAGGAAGATGAAGACGACGTCGCCGGCTTCCTTGAGGTTGGTGCGAAAGCGCACCGCCGATACCACGCCCGCGAGGCTGAACGCCAGGGCGAGACTGTTCCGGACGACAAGGATGATGCCGGCCACGACGATCGGGAGAATGATGAGCGTTTGCACCACGGACTGGTTGAAGCTCTGGGTGCGCCGGACGGACATGTACACCCAGCTGACCGGGAGCATTAGGGCCAGCGTGCCGAACATGATGAGCAGCGTGGTGATCGCGAGCTCCACCCGGGCCGGGAGCTTGACCTGCAACGTGATACCGGTGGAAGCCTTCTCGCCGGATAGCCCGTCCTTCAGCACTTCCTGACCGCCGGACAGCTCCTCCAACCGCTCGCCGGAAAAGAGCCGGTTCACGACCGGAAAGACATACATCAGCCCAGCGATGAAGGCGGCCAGCACGACGTAGTAGGCGACCAGACGGCGGATCGGCCGCTGCGATCCCAGGGTGACGAAGTCAATGGATCGCTTG
>JBDTOH010000466.1:0-4821 GCA_039933355.1 Gemmatimonadota bacterium
TACCCGAACGGCGACGCCATCGGGTATGGGAAGAGCCCGAACCCGTTGTCCAAGCTGGCTCGGTCCGGGAACGTGTCGAAGAGATTCCGCGCCCCGATCGACAGATTGAGATCCGCGAAGCGCCGCCCGACCTCGGCGTCCACCAGCATTTTCGCGCCGTAGGTCTGGCCGCACGCATCGCACGCGCCGAGCTGGGCCGAGGTGAACTTCCCGTAGTACGACGAGCGGATGAGACCGTGATTCGCGCCTTGGGCGTAGTTGACCGTGATCGTGTTGCGCCACTTGGGGCGCTCCTTCTCGAGCGCGAGGCGGGCCAAGTTGCCGAACAGCGAGGTCATGATCCCGTTCAGCTGCGCCGGCACCGGTTGCTCGTCGACGATCTTGTTGGAGCCGACGTTGAACGCCAGGTTGAGCTTGAGCGTTCCGGCCGCGCCCACGGGCACCCTGTAGTCGCCGACCACGTCGATCCCTGTCGTCCGGGTCGTGAGCGCATTGGTGAAGTAGATCGCCCCGGTGATCGACGGGAACCCGGCATTGGTGAGAATCGCCTCGACTTCCGGGCCCTGAATGAAGTCGGTGAGAATGATCCGGTCCGCGATCCGGATGAAGTAACCGTCCACCGTGAGGGAGAATCGCTCGCCCGGGCTCCAGACGAAGCCGCCGCTCAGGTTCACGGACCGCTCGTTCTTGAGCGGTGTCGCGCCAAGCAGTTTCGCCGGAGCGCTGTTGGTGGAGAAGATTCCGAAGTCGAGCGGCTTCTGGCGTCCGGTCTGGGTATCGAGGATGAACGAGGTCTGCGTGCTGTTGTAGTAGCTCTGCGCGAGCGACGGCGCCCGGAAGCCGGTGGACACGGCCGCCCGGAGCACGAGTGGCTTCGACGGCTGATAGCGGAGTGCCATCTTGCCGGTCACCCGAGAGCCGGCGTCACTGTAGTCCTCGAACCGGACGGCACCGTTCACCAGCACCTGATCGCTCAAGCCGACCTCGAGCTCCGCGTTGGCGCCGAAGTTTCCACGCGAAACGTTGACTTGATTGTCGGGGCGGAAACCTCCAAAGACCTGGGAGCCGGGCGGGGCGATGTCGCCGTTCCGGTCGAGGTGGCCGCCGTTGATGTAGGACGCCGGCTCGCCGGCCGTGATGTCGTAGTACTCCCGACGGTACGACACACCTAACGCCAGGTTGCCGGGGTGGGCCAGGCCCAGGTCGAGCGGGCGGGCCACATTGGCGGCGAGGTTGAGCTCGTCCGCCGTGAGCGTGCCCGCGTTGAAGCTGGTCTGATTGGGGATGCCGGGGTCGTCGTCGGTGCCCAAAATGCCGTCGAGGCCGGGCGCGCACGGCGTATCGAGGCACGGACCGAGCGACACGTTCATCGTATGGTCGAGATTGTAACGAAAGATGTCGCGGCCGAAGCTCCCGCCGAGATCGTACGCCCACCGGCCGGCGTTGCCGCGGACTCCGGTGGCGACGGACCAGTCCCACACGTCGGGCCGGAACTCCGGGAGATAGCCCAGTGGATAGATGGCGGGCCAGCTCCGCTCGGAGATGCCCTGACGCCGGAACCCGTTGCCGGTGCCGATCCGATGGCTCCAGCCGCCCGACGCGTAGAGCTCGGTGCTGCCCGATTGGTTGAGCGGCAGCCGCAGATTCCCGAACGTGATCAAGTCCTTCGCTAGCCCGTCGCCCCAGTGATGGTTGGGCTGATCGACCGGGTTGTTCTTCTGGATGATGTGGCCGTTCTCGTCAACCTGGTCCGCGTCGCCGGGGACGACCTGGTCGGAGTTGTCGGGCCAGGCCCGGTTGGTCGGGTCGCGGTGCCGGTACTCACCAAAGAGCGCGAGCGACCCACGGCCGAGCTTGAGTCCGACGCCTGAGTTGAGGCTGAGGGAGGTGCCGTCGTCGGGGTAGTCGGTTGGGGTGTAGCGGCCGAGATCGGTGGTGATATACGGCGAGAACTGCCCGTCCTTGAGCACGAAGTTGACGACGCCCGCAATCGCGTCCGACCCATACTGCGCCGAAGCGCCGTCGCGGAGAATCTCGACCCGGTCGATGGCGCCCGATGGAAGCGCGTTGAGGTCGACGCCGGTGGAGCCCGACGCCATGCCGGCGGCGAAGATGTGCACCAGTGCAGTCCGATGACGGCGCTGACCGTTCACGAGGACCAGCGTGTGGTCGGGTGAAAGACCGCGGAACGTGAAGGGGCGGACGATGTCGTCCGCGTCCGCGACGCTCTGCCGCGGAAAGTTCACCGAGGGAGAGACGGCCTGAAGGATCTGGCTCGTCTCCGTGGTGCCCTGCTCGGTGAGCACAGTGGACGGGATCACGTCGACCGCCACCGCGAGCTCCTGCGCGGCCGTGTGGCGTGCGCGCGAACCGACGACGACGTCTATCGGCGCGAGCGTGACGAGCGAATGCGCCAGCACGAAGTCATGGGTGACGGTGCCGCCCGGCTCGACGGTGACCTCTGCGCTCGCTGCCTGGAATCCGATTGCCCTGACTCGAAGGGTGCGGCTTCCACTTGGCACGCCCCGCACCGAGTAGATGCCGTTGGACCCGGACGTCACCCGAAGGACGGTGTGATCAACGGTGATCAAAGCGCCCACGACTCCGGCGCCGGTGCTGTCGGCGACCGTTCCGTGAACGACGGCGGTTTGGGCGGTGAGCGGAGCGGCGAACAGAAGAAACGCGAACGTGAATCGACCTGCCGGGCGCAGTACCACGGAACCTCCGGTAAGCGTTGGTGTCGGGACCTGAGTGGCACCTAGGCTACTTGGGCGGAGGGCGATGATGCAAGGTCGATCGGGCGCGCGGGGAGGTCCTCCCTCTGCGCGCCACAGCTGGATCACAGGCGCCCCGGAGCGCGTGCTCCGGGCGACGGTTTGGGTCAGCGTTCCGCCACCGACACCTCGATGTGGCTGGGATATGCCGCCGACCGATAGACCCGGTGGGTCGCCTTGATGAAGTCGGCGTCCTTCGCAAGGAAGATGTTAGGCACGAACTTCTGGGGGTTGCGGTCGATCAGCGGGAACCAGGTGCTCTGCACCTGAACCATAATGCGGTGACCCTTGAGGAACGTGTAGTCGGCCTCGTGGAGGTCGACGGTGTACGGCACGATCCGGTTAGGCACCACCGGCGTCGGATGCTCGAAGCTCGAGCGGAACCGGGCCCGGATCACATCATTGGCCACCATGAGCTGATACCCGGCCATGCTCGGATCCGCGACGTAGTTTTCCGGATAGACGTCGATCAGTTTGACGACCCAGTCGGCATCCGTTCCCGTCGTCGATGCAAACAGCTTCGCGGCGATTCGGCCCGTGATCGTGACCTTGTCCGCGAGCGGCTCGGTCTCGAAGCTCAGCACGTCCGGGCGGAGATCGGCGTGACGCTGGTCGTCCACCAGCCAGAGCCGCCAGGTCGAGGGCACGTTGCCGACGCCCTCGAGCGGGTTGATCGGCCGGCGCCGATAAGGGACCGGACGGTTCGGATCGGAAATCCAGCTGTCGAACGCCGCCGTACCGCCGGACGGTTTGTCCCATCCGAGGCGCCCGTCGGCCAGGAAGTAGAGCTGTTTGGCGCGGACGCCGTCCTTGGGTGGCCAGACCGAGTGGCGCTGCCAGGTGTTGTCCCCCGCCCGGAAGGTGAGGACCTCCGGCAGGTCGAGCTTGCCCTTGTCCTTGAGCCAATACGCGAACCACGGGCCTTCCACCGACTGGCGAAACCACTCCGACGTGTTGCTGCCGAACTGGATCGGTCCCAGGCTCGCGCCGTCCCCGCGGCCCCACCCGCCGTGATTCCACGGCCCGAGGACCATGTAGTTGATCCCCTTCGTGTCGTTAGGCTCCATCGCGTCGTAGATCGTGATGGGGCCGAAGAAGTCCTCCTGGTCCCACCACCCGCCCACCGTGAGCGTAGGCACGGTCACCGGCTTTGTGGCGAAGACCGGACTCACTTTGCGGCGCTTCCAGTACTCGTCGAAGTTCGGATGGTTGACGAAATCGGTCCACGACGGCCGCTGCCCCTTGAAGTACTTCGCGTCCGCATTGGCCAGGCCACCCAAGCGAAGGAACCACTCGAAGCCGTCGAGCCGGTCGAACTCGAACGGCTTGCTGATCTTGCCGGCTTCGAGGCTGGCCACGTACTCGAAGCCATAGCTGAGCCGGAAGGCGCCGTTATGGTGGAAGTCGTCGCCGAGGTACATGTCGTCCGGCGAAGCCTGGGGAGAGGCGGCCTTGAGCGCCGGGTGCGGCTCGACCAACGCCATCATGGTGAGCCAGCCGCCGTACGAGATCCCAACCATGCCGACCCGGCCGTTGTTGTTCGGGACGTTCTTGAGCAGCCAGTCGATCGTGTCGTTGGTGTCGGTTCCCTCGTCCACCTGCTCGCCCCGCTTGGGGTCGCGCGGCGGGCGGATCATCATGAACGTGCCGTCCGACTGGAATTTCCCGCGGATGTCCTGCGTGATGAAGATGTAGCCCTCGTCGGCGAGCACCTTGTAGCGGTCGGCCAGCTTCGGGCCGATCAGCGTGGCGTCGTACGGAGTCCGTTCCATCAGCATCGGGAGCGGTCCCGACTGATTGGCGGGCGTCAGGATCTCAGTGTAGAGCTGGACCCCGTCCCGCATCCGGATCTTTTCGATGCGCTTGACGTAGTCGGGCCGGATCGTCTGGCCGGCCAGCGGGTTCGTCACCATCATCGCGGCCAGCGCGAGGGAGCCAGCGGCTCGTTGAAGCGAAAGCGGACGGAAGGTCAGTAGCATGACGGGGATTCCGAAGAGGGTGAGAGGACCCATGAATCTCGCCTATTGAACCGCGTCTGCCCAGTCCG
>JBDTOH010000467.1:0-4815 GCA_039933355.1 Gemmatimonadota bacterium
GACAGCATTGTGCGCGGCGTCGAAGGCGAGAGCTACATCGAGGTCGACGCCCGCGGCCGGATGGTCAAAGATCAGCCCGAGACGGCCCAGTTCCGGCCGATTCCGGGCGAGGTGATCAAGACGACCATCGATATCGACCTGCAGCGCTTCATGGACAGCATGTGGACGAAGGATCGCCCGACGACGCAGGGCGCGATGATGGCGATGACTCCCGACGGCCAGGTCTTGGCGCTCTACTCGGCGCCGACCTACGATCCGAACGAATTCATTGGCGGGATCTCCTCGAAGCTGTGGAACGCGCTCAATACCGATTCGGCCAAGCCGCTCATGAATCGTGCGGTCCGCGCAGCGTTCCCGCCGGGATCGCCCTTCAAGCTTGCGACCGCGGCGATCGCGCTCAAGCTCGGCATCGTCGATTTCAGCACTCACATGCCGCAGGCGTGTAACGGCGGGTTCCGATTCGGCAGCCGCGTGTTCAAGTGCTGGAAGCCCTCCGGCCATGGATCGCTCGATCTCACCGGCGCGATCGCTCACAGCTGCGACGTCTACTTCTATCAGCTCGGACTTCGCATCGGTCTCAAGTCGTTGTTGGAGGAGGGTACCCGGCTCGGGTTCGGCTCTCCGACCGGGATCGACGTCGGCAGCGAGCGGACTTCGATCTTTCCACCCTCGACCAGCTACTACGAGAAGCGATACGGCCCCCGCGGATGGACCAACGCCGTCACGCTCAACCTCTCGATCGGTCAGGGAGAGAATGACCAGTCGCTGATCAACATGATGCGGTTCTACTCCGCGCTGGCCGGCGACGGCAACATTCCAACCCCGTACATCGTCGAGCCGAAGACCCCGCTCAAGAAGGTCCCGCTCGGCATCACGCCGGAACAGCTCGCGGGCCTCCGAGCCGCGCTCGTCGCGGTCGTCGAGTCGGGAACGGCGGCGGGAGCGGCGGCAAGGGGCGGTGGGAAGGACCTCAACATCGCCGGCAAGACCGGGACGGCGCAAAACCCTCACGGCCCGAATCATGGGTGGTTCATCGGATTCGCCCCGGCCGACAACCCGAAGATCGTGGTCGGTTCGATCATGGAGTTCGCCGGGCACGGCACTGCGGTCGTGCCCTACGTCGTCAAGTCGATTCGGCACTATCTCGAGCGGTTGGACCCGTCGCTCAAGCAGGCGACGATCCACGTCTCGGTGCAGGACGACTCAGTGACGGCGGTCGATTCGACGCCCGCGGACACCACTCCCCCTCGGCCTCGATGAACCGGTCCGGCCTGGACCGGTCGCTTCTGTTCGTGGTGGTACTGCTCACCGCCTACGGACTCGCAATGGTGTACTCCGCCGGCCAGACCGACCTGCCGTCGTTTGCGCAGGGCGCCTGGGTCCGGCAGCTTGCGTGGATTGCGGTCGCCATTGTCGCCGGCGTTGTAACCTTCCGGATGTCGTTCCGGATTCTCGAGTGGGCTGCTCCCGGGCTCTATCTGTTCGGCCTGGGCCTTCTCGTCCTCACGCTGCTGATCGGAACGGGTGCCGGGTCCGCGGCGAGCAGCAAGAGCTGGCTCGCGATCGCCGGCCATCGCATCGGCCAACCGGTCGAGCTCGCCAAGATCGCAACGATTCTATATCTGGCGCGGTATCTCTCTGGTCTTCGCGAGCCGCCTCAAACCCTGCGTGCCCTCGTCAAGCCGGGTCTCATCGCCGGCATTCCGGTTCTCCTCGTGATGGCGCAGCCCGACCTCGGGAGCGCGATCGTGTTCGCCGGGATTCTCTTCGCAATGCTGTATTGGGCCGGCGCCAAGCCTTCACTCCTGCTTCTGTTGGCGTCGCCCGTGATCAGTTTGTTGCTCGCGGTGGACACGCAATGGTGGGGCGCGTGGATCATTTTGCTGACCGGGCTCCTCCTGTTCTGGCGCACCTACGTGTCCGAAGGCGTTGTGATCTGGCTGATCAACTCCGCCATGGGCGTGCTTGCGATCACGCTCTGGCACCGGCTCAAGCCGTATCAGCAGCAGCGCCTGATCAGCTTCCTCAACCCGGAGGCAGACCCGATTCACTCGGGCTACCAGGCCATCCAGTCGAAGGTCGCGATCGGGTCGGGCGGGTGGTTCGGGAACGGATATCTCCACGGACCCCAGAAGCGGCTGGCGTTTCTTCCGGAGCAATCGACCGACTTCATCTTCTCGGTGGTCGGCGAAGAGCTCGGCTTTGTCGGCGTGCTGGTTGCCCTAACGCTTTTCCTTGCCTTGTTCCTGATCATCTTGAGAATCGCGCGGCGCGCTACCGATTCGTATTCGAGCCTGGTGGTGTTCGGCATTCTCGGATTGTTCTTCGCGCACGTATTCGAGAACGTCGGCATGACGGTAAATGTGATGCCGATCACAGGAATTCCGCTGCCGTTTTTCTCGTATGGAGGGTCCTTCATCCTGGCGACCGGGATCTCCCTCGGGCTCATTTTCCGGGTCGCATGGGACTCCAGGCTGTCTGGCTACGGCGATACGTAGCAACAAGTTAGCTGTCAAGTCTAGCGCCAAATCACATAACTGAGCAGATTGGGTTCGTTCCTCGAACGACCTGACAGGGCATCGCGGACCAGGAGGAGGGCGGGCCGGAGATCGCACAATTCGCCGTTTCTTGGATGAAATCCGTGCGGTCTTCCAGACATCACCTGACACGATCCGACCCATCAACGTGAGCCTATGGCCGTCATGGCTTGGTTTAAAAAGGAACGTAAGCCGAGAATCTCGCAGCGGTCGCGGCTCGAAATTCCCAAAGACGCTTGGGATAAGTGCGAGTCGTGCGGCCACGTCGACATCCGAGAGCGATTCGAGCGAGGCCTCAACGTCTGCCCCAACTGCGGCCACCATCGGCGCTTCTCCGCCGAAGAGTATGTCGAGCTTCTGACGGACGGCGGGACTTGGCGTGAGCTCAACGCCAACCTGGCTCCCAAGGATCCCCTCGGCTTCGAAGGCTACACCGACCGCACCAAAGCCTCGCAAAAGAAGACCGGTCAGCACGACGCGGTCTACACCGGTATCGCTGAGCTCGAACGGATTCGCTATCACCTCGGCGTGATGAACTTCGCCTTCATGGGCGGGTCGATGGGGTCCGTCGTCGGCGAGAAGATCGCGCGATTGGCGCATCGGTCGGTCGCGAAGCGGATGCCCCTCGTGATGGTGTGCACCTCTGGAGGTGCCCGGATGCAGGAAGGCGTCCTCTCGCTGATGCAGATGGCGAAGACGTCGACCGCGATCGCCGAGCTCAAGCGGGAAAACGTGCCCTACATCTCGATCCTCACCAACCCCACCACCGGCGGGGTCTCGGCTAGCTACGGCATGCAAGGCGATGTGATCCTCGCCGAGCCGGCCGCCGTAATCGGATTCGCGGGCGTGCGAGTGATCAAACAGACCATCGGCCAAGACCTTCCCGAAGGCTTTCAGACCGCCGAGTTCTTGCTCGACAAAGGCCAGATCGATGACGTAGTGCCCCGCGGCTCGCTCCGAGAAACGACCGCACGCCTGATGCGCCACATGTTGGGGCACAAGGTGGTCGAAGCATCGAAGGCCGGAGGGGAATAGCGCGGTCGGAAGTCAGAAGTCGGAATCGGGAGGGATTGGAATCGACGCGGTGCGGGTATCCCAATCCCCCGGCTTCCGACTCCTGACGTCTGCCTTCCGACCTCCGACTTCCGACTTCCAATTTCCGACCCTCGATGCCCCCCACCTACACCCAATCCCTCGAATATCTCTTCCCCCGAACCACCACCATCAAGTTCGGGCTCGACACCACCCGAGCCCTGCTCCTTGCGTTAGGCAGCCCCGACCGGGTCGTGCCGGCGGTTCATGTCGGGGGCACGAACGGGAAGGGCAGCGTCACCACGCTCGTCGCGGCCGCGCTCCGGGCCGCCGGGTGGCGGGTCGGCGTCTACATGTCACCCCATCTCGTGTCGTTCCGGGAGCGAATTCAGGTCGACGGAGTTCCGATCAGCGAAGCCGCTGTCGCGACCTGGGTCGACGCCCTTCGGACCGCGATCGAGGCGACCGAGGCGACCTTCTTCGAGGCGACGACGGCCATCGCACTCGCGGACATCGCCGCGCGCGGGGCCGAGATTGCCGTCATCGAGGTCGGCCTCGGTGGGCGCCTCGACAGCACGAACGTGCTCGAGCCATTGGTGAGCGCGGTCACCAAGATCGCCATCGATCACCAGAAGTATCTCGGCGATTCGCTCGAAGCGATCGCGCGCGAGAAGGCGTGGATCGCAAAGCCGGGCGCGCCGTTCGTGATCGGAGAGCGGGACCCGGCGATCGTCGAGGTTCTCAGGAGCGAGGCCGCGTCGGCCATCCGATCGATCGATCCTGCCGCTGTGCCCGACATCCGGGTGCTTCCGCCCGACTATGAATGGACCGGCCCGCTCGGACTCCTGGGGCCCCATCAGCGGCGCAACGCGGCCGTGGCCCAAGGAATTCTGGCTGCCCTGCCGGCACCGTACCGCCCCAGCCTGAGTGAGATCAACGCTGGGTTCGGCGGGGCAACCTTGCCGGGCCGGCTCGATCGCCGAGGCCGCTGGCTCTTCGACGTCGCTCACAACCCCGACGGCATGCGAGCGCTCACCCACGCCATCACGACCCTCGACTTGCCCCGGCCGATTCACGCGCTGGTCTCGATCTTGAGCGATAAGGCCTGGCCCGAGATGCTGGTCGAGCTCGATCGGGTGGTTGACCAGGGCGTCCTCACGTTCGCTCCCACCGCCGAAGGCAGGCGCTGGGACCCGGAATGGCTCGCCCGCTGGCTCCGCGATCCCAACCGCCCCAGAGCCCACGC
>JBDTOH010000468.1:0-4809 GCA_039933355.1 Gemmatimonadota bacterium
ATCATCGTTGCGCTGACCGCCGACGAAGAAGGCGGCGGCCCGTTCAACGGGGTCGACTGGCTGCTCAAGAACCATCGCGACTGGATCGATGCGGAGTATGCCCTGAACGAGGGCGGGTGGGGCGAGTCGGTGAACGGGAAGCGGATCGCCAACGATATCCAGGTGAGCGAGAAATACGTGCTCGGTTTCCGGCTCGAGGTGCGGAACAAGGGCGGACACAGCTCACTCCCGGTCGCCGACAACGCGATCTATCATCTCGCCGGCGCGCTCGACCGGCTCTCGCGCTTCGGCTTCCCGATGAAGACGAACGAGGTGACCACCGCCTACTTCAAGCAGATGGCGAAGACTGAGACCGGTGCGGTGAAGACCGATCTCGAACAGGTGGCGGCCGGTTCGGCCGAGGCAATGAAGCGTCTGGCGCAATCGTCGACACCGTGGAACGCTACGCTCCGGACGACCTGCGTCGCCACGATGCTCGAGGGCGGCCACGCGATGAACGCACTCCCCCAGCTCGCGGCCGCTACGATCAACTGCCGAGTGCTCCCAGAGGACGCGCCCGAGTACGTGGAGGCGACCCTACGCAAGGTGGTCGCCGACACGGCGGTGCAGATCAGCCGGGTCAACGACCTGGGCCGCGGGCCGGCCTCGCCGCTCCGCCCGGATGTGATGAACGCCGTCACCGAGATCACCAGCGCGATGTGGCCCGGCGTCGTCACCATTCCGATGATGGTGATGGGCGCGACGGATGGGCGCTACCTCCGATCTGCCGGGATTCCGACGTACGGCGTGCAGGGGTTCTTCTTCGATCGCGACGACATTCGCTTCCACGGGCGGGACGAGCGGATTCGGGTCCAGTCGTTCTACGAGGGGCAGGCGTTCCTGTATCAGCTGGTGAAGCAGTTAACCCGCGCTAAGCAGACTCCGTGAACGGCTCCAGTCTCGACCAGGTCCCGGCCCCGACCTCTCGCGGGTCCGATCCGCGGAACGCCGGGCGGCGAACGCCGCCCGGGGCCGCGATGGTGGGCGTCGGTCGTTAGAGCGCAGCCAGTCCCGAGCTACCGGCTGGAATCCCGCCGGCGGTGCTGGTGAGGCTGAGGCTTCCGTCGCCACCGATAGAGAAGACCGAGATGGTGTGGCTGCCCGAGTTGAGGACGTAGAGGAACCGGCCATCGGCGGTGACGAGGGCGTCGATGGGGGTTTGGCCCGACGGCGTCGCCGCGGTCACCAGCTCGAGTCGGCCCAGCGGATCGATCGAGTAGGTCGAGACGTTGCCGGAGCCGGTGTTCGTCGTGTAGACGAAGCGGCCGTCGGGCGTGAGCGCAACCCAGCACGCGGCGCCTTGGTGGTCGGGAACGGACCGGCTCACGACCTTGAGCCCGGGCTCGGCGAGGCGGTACGAGGAGACCGCGGCCGCCCCCGCCGCTCCGCCGAATGCCTCGCTCACCACGAGCGCTCCACCCCGATGAAACGCAAAGCCGAAGGGGGTCATGCCCTTCGAGGGGTTCGCGAGCGGTGCGCCAAGGGTCCAGCCCTCGAGCGCGTAGGTCGAGATCACGTTGGCTGCCTTTTCGGTCACGACGACCTGGTGTCCGCCCGGCGTGATGGACACCTGGGCAGGACCGGACGCGTTGGTGCTGAGCGGCGCGGTGAAGCCCGGCACGGCGCGCAGGTTCCCCTGCGGCTCGAGCACGAAGCCCACGATGTTGCCGGTTCCTCCCGCATTGAGCACGACCACGATGTCTCCCCGCGTACTCACACTGATCGGCTGGCTGCCGCCGGAGGGCTCGCGATCGACCAACTGAAGGCCGGCGGCCGACACCTTGAACAGAGACACGTCGTTGCTGCCGGCGTTCACGGCAACGACGTAGTCACCGGCCTTGGTGACCGCCACGGCGCCCTGGTTGCCTAACCCGCCACCCGTCCCGGTCCCGCCGGTCGGATAGCTTGCCGGGCTTCCGAGCGAGCCATCGCCGGCCACCGGGAAAGCGAGGATCCGGTTGCCGCCGACCTCGTTGGTCTCGGTGTAGAGGTAGGTGGTCGCACTGGCCTGGATCACCGACTGCTGAAACGTGGGGTCCGGTCCGGTGTCGCTGATGGGGTTCGAGTTGTCGCAGGCCGCCGCAAGGGCGGCGGTCGAGAGGAGGAGCAGTCGTAGGCGCATGAGGTTCCCCGCAGGAGTTGAGTTGACGATCGAACGCTATCGGCATCGGCACGAGCGCGGCGACCTGGTGGTGCCCGCGCGGCTCGAGGTTGCGACGAGGTGAACTTGGTGGAGGCGGGGGGGCGGCGGGAAGTGAATGGACGCGAGATTAGAGGACTCTCATTGTCCTCTAATCGGGGGCCGAGGCGGCGGGGAGCCACAGCGCGAAGGCGCTGCCCCGGCCGAGCGCGCTCTCGACGGTGATCCGCCCGCCCTGGAGCTCGGCCAGGAGGCGGGCGATCGTTAGGCCGAGTCCGCTGCCTCCGTGCGATCGGCTCCGGGAAGGCTCGGCGCGGTAGAAGCGGTCGAAGATCCGCTCGAGGTCGGCGGCGTCGATTCCGCATCCGGTGTCGCTGACGACGATCGCGACCATGTCGTCGCGCCGGTTACAGGTAAACGAGATCCGACCCTCGGTGGTGTGCCGGGCGGCGTTCGACGAGAGGTTGAGCAAGATCTCCCGGGTGCGACCGGAGTCGCCCACGGCGCGGACCGGGCCGCTCAGATCGGCTTCGACCACCACGACGGGCCTGGCCTGGTTCATCGCCGCCGTGATCTCCTCGACCTCGCGCACGATTGGAACGAGATCGAACTCGCGCCGCTCGAGGGCGAGCTGCCGATTCTCGCCGCGCGCAATGAGGAGAAGATCCTCGACCATCCGAGTCATCTGCTCCACCGACCCGACGATGCCAGCCAGCGCCTCGCGGAGGTTCTCCGGCGTGCGCCGTCCGTCGAGCGCCCATTGGGCTTGGACCCGCAGATGGGTGAGTGGCGTGCGGAGCTCGTGGCTCACATCGGCGGTGAAGGCCTCGAGCGACCGACGAGATCGGTCGACGCGCTCGAGCAGGCGATTGAGCGCGTCGGCCAGATCCGTGGTTTCGCCCATTCCGGTGGGCGCCGTGACTCGGGCGCCGGAGTCGTCGGAGGGACTGCCGATTGCGTGGGTTTCCTCGATCATGCGCTCGAGCGGGCGAACCGCGGCGGCCACCGTTCGGCGAGCAGACCGGCGCGCAAGCCAGGCGGCAACCGGGAGGAGAATGAGCGCGAGTACTCCCAGTCCGGCGAGGCCGGCGAGATACGGCACCCGGCTCCCCGCCATGATGACGTCGAATTCGCCGACGTGCCGATGGAGCACGCGGTACCGTCCGCCACTCCGCTCGGTGACGAGTCGGATCAGCTCCGCGGCGGTCGACTCGGCCGAGCCGCTCGATGCAGTGGACTCGATCCGCTTGGCCGGCATCGTCGGTGAGAGGAAATACACCGTTTGCGCGCCGTCGGAGGCGGCGACCGTACGAGTGATGAGGAACGGCTGACCCATGCCGACGAGCTGGTCGGCGAGCATCGCCGGCGCCACGGCGGTCCGTTCACCACCGGGATCGGCATAGAGGCCGAGCAGCGATTCGACCAGGTCCGCCGACCGCTCGAGCGAGCGCCGCAACGTCAGCTCCGAGAGGCCGGCAAAGGACACCGTGACCAGCAGCCCGTACGTCGCGAGGCTCAACCACAGCTGGCGCTCGAATTGGCGCACCAAAGCCGGGCCTAAGCGAGGCTCCGTCACGGCACCGTCTCGAGGGAATAGCCGACGCCGCGGATGGTGCGGATGATCAAGCCGGTCGGCCCCGGGGCGACTTTCTTGCGGAGGTAGTTGACGTACACATCGACCACGTTCGTCTCCGGATCGAATTGATAGTTCCACACCGCCTCGGCGATCCGAGTCCGGGAGACGGGGCGACCGGCATTGCGCATCAGGAATTCGAGCAGCGCCGACTCGCGCGGCGAGAGACTCACCGACCGGCCGGCCTTCGTCACAGTCCGCTTGACCGAGTCGACGGTGACGTCACCAACCGAAAGCACGGCGTCTTGATGCCGGATGCTGGAGCGACGGATCAGGGCCTGAACCCGGGCAATGAGCTCCGGGAGGTCGAACGGCTTGGTCAGGTAATCGTCGGCGCCACCTTCGAGGCCACGGATCCGGGCCGCGAGCTCGTCGCGCGCGGTGAGCAGCAGGACGGGCGTATTGATCCGACGGCGCCGAAGGTCGGCGACCACGCCGAAGCCATCGAGCCCCGGCAGCATCACGTCGAGGACGATACAGCTGTAGTCACCGGCGAGCACCCGGGCGATGGCGCCGTCGCCCGATGCCTCGGTATCTACGGCGTAACCCTCTTCGCGGAAAGCGTTCCGGAGGAATCCACGGAGGTTCCGGTCGTCTTCGACCAGGAGGAGTCGCATCGGCAATAGTAGGCTCGGCCGGACGGTCGTCGCAACCGGCGGCGGCGGGCGAACGACGAGGACCTCACTTGGCTTCGAGCTGCTCGATGAGTCGCTTGGTCTCGCCGATCTCGCGAGGACGTCGGTCGTGGCGCGCTGCGTGGGGTCGAGCAGAGCTCTCAGCTCACCGAGCTGACGGCCACAGTTGGGTCACCAGTGGCCTCGATAGAACACGAGGACGACGTTCTGCTTGCCGCGAAAGCTCGACAGCCGGACCGGCGCCCCGCCGAAGGAGGCGAGGAGGAAGTCGCACCGTCCTTGTGACATGCTGCTCCAAAGAGCGACATGGTCATTCAGATACCGAGCTTTCGCGTCGTCATACCTGCTCCCGCTGGTGAGTG
>JBDTOH010000469.1:0-4808 GCA_039933355.1 Gemmatimonadota bacterium
CGCGAGCAAGGACCTCCATCTGTTCCCGACCCGCGAGACCATCGCCTGGCGCCGCTCTACTCGTGGTCCGCCGAATCGGACGGCGCTCCGACCCAGGGAATGAAGGAAGTGTACGCGTCACAGCGCCAGGAGCTCGACGGCTACCTCCAGACGCTCCGCGTGCTCGTCGACGGCGATCTCGCCGCCATCAATGCGCTTGCGACCAAGCTCAACCTCGCTCACATCATCGTACCGACCAAACCCCAGGTGCCCTGACCATGCGTTATCCCACGCTTCCTAACTTCATCGGCGGCCGTCCCTCCTCGGGCGGAGCCGCTCTCCTCGACGTTTTCGATCCGAGCACGGCAGAAGTCATCTCGAAGGTGCCGCTGTCGACGGCGGCCGACGTCGACGCCGCGGTGCAGGCGGCCGCCGCGGCGTTTCCCGGATGGTCTCACACGCCGATCAAGGAACGGGTCCAAGTCTTCTACCGGTACAAGGTGCTGCTCGAGAAACACTCCGCCGAGCTTGCCGCGCTGATCACGGAAGAGAACGGCAAGGTCCGAAGCGAAGCCGTCGCTGAGGTCGACAAGGCGATCGAGGTCGTCGAGTTCGCCTGCTCGCTGCCACAGCTCGCGCCGGGTGAGATTCTCGAGGTGAGCCGCGGGGTCGATTGCCGGATCGACCGGTGGCCGTTAGGCGTGGTTGCCTCGATCACCCCGTTCAACTTTCCCAACATGGTGCCCCATTGGACCCTGCCGAACGCGATCGCGCTCGGGAACACGATGGTCCTCAAGCCGTCCGAGCTGGTGCCGCTGTCGGCCAACCGGATCGCCGAGCTGCTCGCGGAGGCAGGGCTGCCGGAGGGGGTGTTCAACGTCGTCCACGGGGGGAAGGACGCGGTGGAGGCGATCTGTGACCATCCCGACATCCAGGCGGTGAGCTTCGTGGGGTCCACGAAGACCGCGAAGATCGTCTACCGCCGCGCCACCGCCAACTTGAAGCGGGCGCTCGCGCTCGGCGGCGCCAAGAACCATCTGATCGTGATGCCCGACGCGGACCGCGAGATGGCCGCGAGCAATATTGTCGCGTCGATGTCCGGGTGCGCCGGTCAGCGGTGCATGGCCGCGTCGGTGATGGTGGCGGTGCAGGACGTCGACCGGATCATCGCGCGGATGGTCGAGATCGCCCGCCAGCTGGTGCCGGGACAGACGTTAGGCCCCGTCATCTCGAAGGAAGCCAAGGCCCGGATCGAAGGCTTCATCGGCGAGGCGGAGCGGGCGGGCGCGGAGGTGATTCTGGACGGGCGCGGCGCAGTCGTGCCGGGCCGGGAGTCGGGCTACTACCTCGGACCGACGATCATCGACCGGGTCACGCCCGAGATGCGTCTGGCGCAGGAGGAGGTGTTCGGTCCGGTCCTGGCGATCGTGCGGGTCAAGGATGTCGAGGCCGCGATCGGCGTGGAGAATAGCTCGCCCTACGGCAATGCCGCGTCGGTGTACACCGAGAGTGGGGGCACCGCGCGCTACGTCACGTCGCGGGCCCGCGCGGGTATGGTCGGCGTGAACGTCGGCGTTCCGGTCCCGCGCGAGCCGTTTTCCTTCGGCGGGTGGAACGAGTCGAAGTTCGGCGTCGGGGACATCACCGGGCGGGGCTCGATCGAGTTCTGGACCAAGAGCCGGAAGACGACGACAAAATGGAACCGGGAGGCAGGGAGCAATTGGATGAGCTAGGCGGTCGGAAGTCGGAAGTCGGGCGTCGCGGTCTGTTGGGTCGGGCGCTCCGCTCCTGACGGACGCCTGGCGGGCTATATTATTCCTGACCCGATTTCCGACTTCCGACTTCCGACTTCCGATCCCAAATGACCGCCACCGCCGACCGCACCGCCATGCCCGCGACCACCCATCGTCCTGCAGCGTACACGGGACCGTCGCGGGCCGAAGTTCTCGCCATGCGCGCGCAGTACTGCCATCCCTCGCTCTTCACGCTCTATCGCGAGCCGCTGATGATCGTCGAGGGGCACATGCAGTACGTGTGGGATGAGACAGGGAAGCGCTACCTCGACATGTTCGCAGGGATCGTCACGGTCTCGTGCGGCCATTGCCATCCGAAGATCACCGCGGCGGTCAAGCAGCAGGTCGACACCCTGCAGCACACCACGACGATCTATCTCCATCCCAACCTGCCCCAGCTCGCGAAGAAGCTCGCGTCGAAGATGCCGCCGGGTCTCGACGTCACCTATTTCGTGAACAGCGGTAGCGAGGCAAACGATCTCGCGGTGACGATGGCGCGTCTCTTCACCGGCAACTACGACGTGATCGCGCTCCGGAACGCCTATCACGGCGGGTCGCCGGCGAGCATCGGGCTCACCTCGCACTCGACCTGGAAGCACCCGGTGCCCCAGAGCTTCGGGGTCCATCACACCGTCAACCCCGATCCATACCGCAGCATGTTCAGGGGTACGCCGGAGGAGATCGCGACGGAGAGCGTGGCTGAGATGCGCGACCTGATCCGGTTCTCGACGTCCGGAAAGATCGCGGCCTACATCGCCGAGCCGATCAGCGGGGTGGGCGGGGTGACCCACGGCGCGCCTAACTATCTCAAGGAGGCGTACGAGGCGGCCCGCGCGCACGGCGGCCTCTGCATCGCCGACGAGGTCCAGACCGGGCTCGGCCGGACCGGGAGCAATTACTGGGGCTTCCAGAATTCCGGAGTCGTTCCCGACATCGTCACCATGGCGAAGGGGTTGGGGAACGGCACCCCGATCGCGGCCGTCACGACGCGGGCGGAGATCGCGCAGGCGCTCACGTCACGACTCCACTTGAACACGTTCGGCGGGAATCCGGTGGCCACCGCGGCCGCCCTGGCGGTGCTCGAGGTGATCGACGAGGACGGCCTGCAGGAGAACGCGCGGATCGTGGGCGGCCGGCTCAAGGCGGGTCTGGAAAAGCTCCAGGCGAGTCACCGCCTCGTCGGCGACGTCCGCGGGGCCGGGCTCATGTTAGGCGTCGAGCTGGTGAAGGACCGGGGAACGAAGGCGCCGGCCAAGGAGGAGACCCTCGACGTGCTCGAGGCGGCGAAGCAGCACGGCGTCCTTCTCGGCCGTGGTGGAATCGACGGAAACGTGCTCCGAATCAAGCCGCCGATGTGTATCACGGCGGCGGATGTCGATTTCGTGCTCGACGTGCTGGACCAGGTGATCCCGCGCTGACGGCGGCCGATCTCACCTGGTCCAAAAGACCAGGGCGGCGCAGCTGTTGTCCCGGAACTCGGCGGGAACGAGCGACTGCCGCGGATAGACTTCGACCGCTTCGATGTCGAGCGGTGTGATCAACGGCAGCAGCTCCTGCACTAAGCCGGTGAGCTTGCTGCCGTCGACCCATACGCTCACGTTGGATGCGGGACAGCCGGTGAAGGAAACCTCTTCGCTGACGCCCGGCGTTCCGAACGAGATGTGTACGCCCGGGATCGATCTCAGGAGGTCCTGGGTGTGACCCGCGTTGGATTTGTCGATGTCCTCCCGGGTCAGGAACCGTCCGGAGTGTGCCGCCCTGCGGCGATAGAAGTCGTCGTACTTCCGGGTCGCGGCATAGCGTCCCGGCTTTCCGAACTTTCCTTCCACGTAGATGTCCGGCATGTTCGGCGGCAGCCTCGGAATCCCGATCTTGCCCTCCCATTCCTGGTTGGCGGCGAGCCGGATTCCGAAGTACACCGGTTTGTAGCCCACCTTTCGCACCCGGACCATCTGGACGCCCGTGGGCACGCCTTCGAGGTTGAAACGGCCTTTGGCGTCGGTCGTGTCCTCGATCTTGAGCCCGAGAATCGACACTTCGGCTTGCGGGACGATATAGCCTAACGTGTCGGTCACCCGACCGCTGATTCGGGCAAAGTTCTTGCGGACCTCCTGCTGCTGCCGCGCCACGACGGCCGCCGCGGCCGCGCGGTCGGTCGGATCGACGACCGGCGCGACGGAGGTGACTTCCGCCCCCTCTTCGCGGAATCCCGTCAGCTTCTCCTTGGCGGCCAGCCGGGGGGTTCGATGGTACCAGAACCGGGTCACCCAAAAGCCGGGGTTGAGCCATTTGAGCTCGATCGTGCCGCCGAGGCGGTCGGGGCGCCAGCCTGAGGGAAGGCCGGGATACCGGTAGTCGATCGCGACCGGCTCCCGGTTCCGAGGGTCGAGCCACATGGTGCCGGTGATACCGCCGGGGGTCTCCGGCCGGGGCGCAAAGGTCAGGCCCAACATGCCCTCGTGCTGCTCGGTGCCGTTCGTGAACCCGAAGCAGTACCTCGTGAGAAAACCGTCCGTGAGGAAGAATCTGACCGTGGGCGCCGCGAGCTCCGGACCGCGATCGGATCGGGTGAGAAAGCCTTTGGCGAGGAGATCTTCCGGCGAGCCGGCGGTGGTCGGGCCATTGGCGGGAACGAGCAGCGTATTGAGGTCTTCGGATTCGAGCTTGAGCGACGGCGACAGCGCCCGCACGAAGCTGGTCACGCCTAACGTCAACATGCCGGCCCGCTCCGCGATGTCGATCGCCCGGAGCGCCTTGCGGACTTCCGCGTAGGGCCGGCCGAACGGGGCGGCGAGCTCAGGACTCGACGGACAGGCTCGCTCAGCGGTGAGTGTCGCGGGGAAATCCGGGCGCCGCACCGGGACGCTCACCGTGAGCGTATCGATGCCCTGGACGGTCCGGGCCGCGAGCACCGTGTCGACGAACCCGGCGCGCTCGATTCGAACTTGAATTTGTCGGGGTTGTCCGAGCCGGAACGTGATCCATCCGAATTCGCCGGTGAGCGCCTGCTCGATCGGCGCGCCGCCGTCTCCAAGA
>JBDTOH010000470.1:0-4804 GCA_039933355.1 Gemmatimonadota bacterium
TCGGTGGCCTCGGCGCGAATCGCGTCGATCTCGTCCGACGAGATGACGTTGGCTTGGCGCTTGACCTTTTGAGCTTGAACCGGAACGGCGATGACGAACGCGAGCCCCATGAGAGCCAGAAGTGTACGCATCTATTTGTCCTCCAATTGCGTTGACAGTCGATCGTTTCAACGAAACTCTGCCATCCGAAGTTTCGAGCGGGCCCTTTTGGCAGGACAACACCGCCCCATCCGGTTATGGCGAGAAGGATGCCAGCCTTCGGCGTCCCGCCAGGCGTCGATTTTCGGCGCCTCCCTGGCATGAAAGGTGAGCGATCCGACGCCCGCTTGGTAGGGGGTAGCCCGCGCGTGTGTCAGCTTCGTTCGTCGGGGTCGAGGGCTGACTGGGCGGGGAATTTGCCTGCCTCCGTGAGCGCGCGGCGGAGCAGGTACTCGATATGACCGTTCACGCTCCGCAGTTCAGCCGTCGCCCAGCGTTGCAACGCGTCGTGCAACGCCGGGTCGATCCGTAAGAGCAGGGACTTCCTCTCTGTCACGAAACCTTCCTACGAGTACAACGTGCCCGCATTGATGACCGGCTGGGTGCTCCGTTCGCTGCACAGCACGACCAGGAGATTGGAGACCATGCTTGCCTTCCGCTCGTCGTCGAGATGGACGATCTGGCGGTCGGAAAGCATCTCGAGCGCCTGCTGGACCATGCCGACGGCGCCCTCGACGATCTTCTGACGCGCGGCGATGATTGCGCTGGCCTGCTGGCGCTGGAGCATCGAGGACGCGATTTCCGGGGCGTAGGCGAGGTGGCTGATGCGGGCCTCGAGGACCTGGACGCCGGCCTTGCCGAGCCGTTCCTGCAGGTGGGTCATCAGGTCCTTCGACACTTCGGTAGGGCTCGTGCTCAGGGCCAGTTCGCCGGTCTGGTGCGAATCGTACGGGTAGATCGAGGCGAGACCTCTGACGGCCGACTCGCTTTGGACGTGGACGTAGTTGTCGTAATCGTCGACCTCGAACAGCGCCTCGGCGGAGTCGATGACCTGCCAGACGACCACGGCTGCGATATCGATCGGGTTGGAATGGCTGTCGTTCACCTTGAGCTTCGTGGTCTCGAAGTTCCGGATCTTGAGCGAGATCGACTTCTTCGCGGTGAACGGATTGACGAACCAGAGCCCTGGCTGCCTGACGGTGCCGACGTAGCGCCCGAACAATGTCAGGGCCTTCGCTTCATTCGGGTGGACGATGATAAATCCCGGCGCGAGCAGCAGGATGAGGACGAGAAGGCCGATCGCGAAGAAGATCCCGGCGGCGTTTTCGGTCCGCGCGGCGCGGACAAATAGCATGACGGCCACGGCGAATGCCGCGATGAGTCCAGCGAGGATGAGTAGGCCGGGCGGGGGCGACAGCAGCTTCTCCTTGATCATTGCGAGCTCGGGGTGGATGATATTGCTATGATATCATACTGATATCACGACGTCAAGTCGGTCGGTCGACCCGCCCGGCCACCCGCTACCCCTACCCGGATCACGGCGCCCGTTACAACGTTTGGACAGCGTAAGGCCTCAAATGCAAGTAAATCAACGTCCTTGGAATCGATTCTGAGTGCAGCCACGAGTTCAATTGCCGGAGCCACCCGGTTGACCAGCCCGATTGCGGTGGTTCGACCCGTGAGCGAGCTCGAAGAGGTCGCGCTCGCGGCGCGTGGTGATGCGGAGGCTTTCGAGCGCCTCTACCATCGCCACGTGGCCCGGGTGACCGCGCTGGCCCGTTGGCTGGTCGGCACGGGTGACATCGACGACGCCGTCCAAGAGGTCTTCATTCGGGTCTGGCAGAAGCTCGAGACCTTCGCGGGGCAGTCGAGCTTCGGCACGTGGCTTCACCGCGTCGCGATCAACCTGATGATCCGGCGGCGGCAGACCGCGAGCCGCGACCGGAAGCGATACATCGGCGATGATCTGGCGCGCGAGGCGGCGCCGGCGCGAGGTGAGCGGCCCGACCTCCGGGTCGCGCTCGAGCGGGCCGTCGATACGCTACCGGCGGGCGCGCGGGAGGTGTTCGTGCTCCACGACATGGAGGGCTACAAGCACGCCGAGATCGGCGAGCTGTTAGGCATTGATTCGGGAACGTCGCGATCGCAGCTCCATCGCGCCCGGATGCTGCTCAGAAAATCGCTGGAAGGGTGACTACCATGACAACGCATGATGGTTGGACCGATCAACTCTCCCTCTATCTCGACGACGAGCTTGCGCTCGATGCGCGCCGCGAGCTCGAGTCGCACCTCGCCGGCTGCGCCGAGTGCCGGGCGGTGCGCGCGGACCTCGAGCGGATCAAGGCCTGGGCACCGACCTACGCGGGCGTCGAGCCCGGCGCCGGCCAGTGGGCGGCGATCCGCGCCGCGGTCGAGCGCGATCGGGAGGTGGCCTTCCCGAGCGTGGCCCGCCGATTCAGCTGGCGGGAGATGGTGGCCGCGGGGATCGTCATGGCGGGCTTGGGCGGCGGCGCGACGTGGTACCTCGCGGGCCGGACGACCAGGACCATGCCGGTCGCGGCGGTCCCAACGTCTGATGCGCCGGTCCAGGTGCGGACGGTGTCCTTCGCCGACCAGCAGTACGACGCGGCGGTCGCCGAGCTGGTCCGCACCGTCAACGAGGGACGCTCCAAGCTCGACAGCACCACGGTTCGGGTGGTCGAAGAGAGCCTTCGCGCGATCGATCGCGCGATCGCCGAAGCCCGGCTCGCGATCCAACGGGATCCGGCGAACGCGTATCTAAATGGTCACGTTGCGGCGAACATGCGGCGCAAGCTCGAGCTGCTCCGGCGCACGGTCCGCGCGATTGCGGCGGAAACCTAACGACTAGTCCGAGGATACACTCACGATGATTTCCATATTGCTGCTGGTCGCGACCGTCGCGGATCTTCCGATGCCGCAGAGCGGGTTCGCGACCGATACGACGATCACGGTGCAGTCGGGCACCCGGCTCAAGGTTCAGAATCAAGGCGGCGACATCACCGTCAAGACCTGGGACCGCAACCAGCTGCGGGTCCAGGCATCGCACTCCGCCCGCACCTACGTCGATTTCGAGATTCGCGGCGCCGTCGTCGAGGTGCAGGCGCACGGCCGTCGGGGGCCGGCCAACGTCGTGGATTATCAGATCACCGCGCCGGCATGGATGGCGCTCGAGCTCGGCGGCATGTACGCGGAGATCTCGGTCGACGGGACCCGCGGGCCGGTTAAGGCGGAGACGCTCGAGGGCAATATCACGATCAAAGGCGGCGGCGAGTCGGTTACGGTGACCTCGGTCAACGGTCGGATCCGGGTCGAGGGCGCCCATGGGCGAATGGATCTCCACTCGGTTTCCGAAGGCATCGAGGTCGCCGAGAGTCAGGGCGACGTCACCGCGGAAACGGTGAGCGGCGACATCCGTCTGTGGCGGGTCCAAGCGAAGACGGTCGATCTTCAGACGGTCAGCGGCGAGCTGTTGTACGACGGCCCGATCGTCAACGGCGGCAGCTACAGCATGCTGAGTCACAGCGGCTCGGTCACGCTCGGCGTGCCGGAGGGCACCAACGCGACCATCTCGCTATCGAGCGCCATGGGTGAGTTCAACAGCTCGCTCGATCTCAAAGCTGAGCGAGGCACGAAGCGACGCCAGGTGTATCGGCTGGGGTCCGGAAGCGCGACCGTGGATCTCGAGGCGTTCAGCGGTGAGATCAACTTGGTTCGTCCGTCCGAGATCTCCCGAGCCCGCCGGCACGACCGCGACGAGGACCGGGACGACGACGAGCGCGGGGCCGAGTCCAAGACAAAGCGGAAGTCATCGGGTGGGAGACCGCCAAGGCAGGATCAAAACGAGGAGATGAACCATGCGTTGTGAACTGGTTGGCATTGGGCTCCTGACCGTCGTCACCGGCGCGGCCGCGCAGCAAGGCCGGAGCTTCGAGTTCCATCGAGACGTTCCCACCGGGGCTCGGCTCTACGTGCGGAACATCATCGGTGACGTGCGGATCGAGGGCGGGGCCGGGCGGCGGTTCGACGTCCAAGCGACGAAGAAGGCGGGCCGGCACGGGGACCCCGAGGATGTCACGATCCGAACTGTCGAGCTCGACGGCGGCATCGCGATTTGCGTGGATTATCCGTCAACGGGCCGCGGTCGCTCAGATGACCGGGACGACCGGGACAATGAAGACAAGCCTCGCGCCCGGCGCCGGCCCGTAGAGCGGGACAAGGACCGCGATCGTGACCGAGATCGGGATCGCGACCGTGACGACGATCACGGCCGCGACTCGCACTCGAATCGGCATAGCGACAAGGATGTCTGCAACCGCGACGGGCATTGGAACAACAACGTGCGCAACGATACCGAGGTCAGCTTCACGATCCGGGTACCGGCGAACGTCAAGCTGGACGCCAAGACGGTGAGCGGCAATCTGATCGCCAACGGGCTGCGCGGCACGCTCGAGCTCGGAAGCGTCTCGGGCGACGTTCGGCTCACCGATGCAGAAGGAGATGTGATCGAGGCCAACACGGTGAGCGGCGAGGTCGAGCTTGCCAGAATTCGCGGCAGCGACGTCTCGGCCGAGACGGTGTCGGGGAACGTCACGTTCGAAGGCTCGATCGATCCCAAGGGCCGGTATGATTTCAAGACGTTGAGCGGTGATGTCGAGCTCAAGTTGCCGGGCCGCCCCGACGCGGAGTTCCGCGGAACGACGTTCAGCGGGTCGGTCGAGTCGGACTGGCCCGTCACCCGCGAAGGGAAGCACAGCCGGCGCCGGATGACCGGCACGTGGGGGCAGGGCGGCGCCCAGATCGACGT
>JBDTOH010000471.1:0-4796 GCA_039933355.1 Gemmatimonadota bacterium
ATTCGATCGCTGCAGGGCGCGGTCGAGGCCCTCGAGCTCGAGTCGCTCGACGACGAGATCGACCGCACCATGTTGCTCGACACGATGCGGTCGCTCGAGTTCGAGTTCACCGACGGGAGGCCGCACCGGCGCAATCCGGCCTTCTGGCTCGTCCGGGTCGCCGAGGTGCTCGATCGCGGGCTGGCCACGGACAACGCGGTCGGGCTGCGCCCGCTTCTCCGCGAGCTGCCTGCACTGCTCGAGACGGCCGCGACGACGCTCGAGAAGCCGCCCCGCCTCTTCCTCGACCTCGGCAAGGACCTCCTCGGGCCCGTCCTCGAGCGGGTGCATCGGGCCGCGGGCGTGGCTCGGGGAACGTTAGGCGACCCCGATACGGAGGCCCTGGCGCGCGGGGCGACCGACGCGGCCGAGCGGTTCGCGGTGACGCTCCGCCACGAGCTCACGCCGGACGACGACGAGCACGCCTTCGGCGTCGGCGAGACAGAGACCGACCGGCTGCTCCACCATCGCGATGCGATCCCGACCGGCGGCTCGGCTACGCTCCAGCGGCTCTCCCGGACCGTCCCGGCCCTCGAGGCGGAGCTCGCCGATCTGGCAACGTCGCTCGGGATCGGTTCCTGGCAGGAGTTGGTGACGGCGGCCGGAGCGGCGCGGACCGCCGGCGACCCGCTGGAAGCGGTTAGGCAGGCCATCGGTCGCGGCCCCGGCGTGGCGGCGCGGCTCGGGCTTCCGCGAGTCGAGCCGCTCGCCGTCCTGGCCGCGTCCGACGTCATTGCGCGAGTCGATCCGGTTGGCCGCCTCATCGGCCGAGGCGGCCCGCTCGCGCTCGAGGTGGTTGCCCGGACCGGGCTCGCGGCCCGGGCGCCCGTGCTCGCCGCCAACTTCGTGATGCCGGGTCAGGCCTCGCTGCTCGAAGGCCGCCGGTCCGCGCCGAGCCTGGTGCGGCGGACGCTGGGCTCGAGCAGCGCGCTCATCGGGTTTGGGCTGTACGCGGAGGAGCTCTGGCTCGAGCTACCGGGCGAGACGGGGCCCGCGCTCCGTCTCCTGCAACGCGCTGATCTCTTTCGGCGGACGCTGGTGGGCGCGGTCGATCTGGGCCTGCACATGAAGCGGCTCTCGCCCGCGGAAGCGACCCGCAGCCTGATGTCGCGGCTTCCCCTCTCGGCGTCGGAGGCCGGAGTCGAGTTGAGCCGGATCGCACTTCGGCCGCTCGAAGCCGCCGCTTCGCTCGAGACCAGGGCGTCGCTGCTCGTGCTTCGGTCCGATTGGCTGAAACGCCGCGGGCCCGGGGCCGCACTCGCCCAGTTCCACGCCGAGCTCTTTCGGTTCGGCGCGATGCCGACGTCGCTGGTCCGGTGGGGATTGGGCGTGGATGCCTGAAGGGCCGGTGCGCCTTCCGCGGACCGTCAAGGCGCTGGCGCTCGTGTCGCTGATGAACGACTTCGCGAGCGAGATGGTGTACCCGCTCCTTCCGGCCTTCGTCACGAAAACGTTAGGTAGTGGCGCGGCGGTCCTCGGCGCGCTCGACGGGGCCGCCGACTTCGCATCGTCCGCGCTTCGGTGGGTGAGCGGCCGGTTGGCCGACCGCCCCGGCCGGCGCGGGCCGCTCATCCTCGTCGGCTATGGGCTCGCCGTGCTGGTCCGCCCGCTCATGAGCCTGGCGAGCGCCGCGTGGCAAGTGGTCGGGTTTCGCGTGGTGGACCGGATGGGGAAGGGGCTCAGGTCGCCGGCCCGCGACGCGATGATAGCCGACGTCACGCCGGTCGAGCTTCGCGGGCGAGCATTCGGGTTCCACCGCGGGGCCGATCATCTCGGCGCCGTTCTCGGCTCGCTCGCGGCGTGGTGGCTCCTCACTCGGCAGGTCGACGTGAGGCAGGTGCTCTCGTGGAGTGCGCTGCCTGGACTCATCGCAGCGCTCGCGCTCGTCTGGGCGCTGCGCTCGGCGACGCGGACGGATCCCAGGCGTCCGTCTCCCACCTCGAAGGCTGAATCCGATCGGGTTCCGTGGGCCGGTCTCCTCAGCCTCGCGACGCTCGGGTTTGTTCGACTTCCTGAGACGCTGCTCCTCCTCCGCATGCAGGATCTCGGTCTCGCGGTCGCAACGGTGCCGTTGATCTGGGCCGCGCTGCATATCGTCCGGAGCGGAGCGTCCTATCCCGGCGGCGTGCTCGTCGACCGGTTCGGAATCGGCGGCCCGCTCACGGCCGGGACCCTCTTGTATGCCGGTACGCTCGCCGCGCTCGGCCGTCCGCTCAGTCCCGCGTCCGCCGTCGCGGTCTACCTCGGATATGGACTCGTCGCCGGATTGATCGAGCCGGCTGAGCGAGCGGCGGTCGGCGCGATGGCGGGACCCAAGACGGGAAGAGCGTTCGGGATCTATCAGGGAATCGCAGGCGCGGCGGCGCTCCCGGTCGGCCTCGCATTTGGTTGGCTCTACCAATCACGCGGCGCCGGCCTCGCGCTCACCGTGGGAGCGGGGTCGAGCGTGGCGGCGTTAGGGCTGTGGGCGGCAAGGCGGCAAGGCGGCAGGTCGCTCCGATGATCGCGGAGGTCCCTACCGAGAGCGAGAGAACGCGGCTCGTCCACGCTGCCTGGCGCCCTGCCGCCTTGCCGCTCTGTCGCCGTTCCGGTACTTTCGGCCTCCTATGGCGTACCCCGAATTTCGGAATCCGAGCTGGCAGCTCGAAGGCCGCTCGTCGCAGGCCGCGGTTCTTCCTCACACCCAGCCGACACCGGTCATCTCACCGGGATTCAAAGGCAAGACCATCATGGTCACCGGCGGTGGCACGGGCGTGGGTCGCGCCGTCGCTCTGCAGTTCGGCCAGCTCGGCTGCAACGTGGCATTCTGCTTTTTCAATCTTCCGGGCCGCGATGTGCGCGAGACCGCGCTCCTCACTGAGACGACGCTCGGGTCGATGGGAGTCAAGGTCTACGCGGATTCCTGCGACGTGCGGGATCGGAGCCAGGTCGAACGGTTCGTCGGCAAGACCTGCGAGCGGTTTGGCACGCTCCACTACCTCGTCAACAACGCCGGCATTTCCAACGACGGCGCGCTGTGGCGGCAATCCGAAACGGATTGGCGCGAGGTGATCGAGACGAATCTGGTCGGCGCCTACAACTGCATCGCGGTCGCGGCACCGATCTTCCGCAAGCAGCACTACGGTAAAATCGTCAACGTGAGCTCGCACCAAGCCACGCGGCCCGGCTTTGGCGTCACCAGCTACGCCGCGAGCAAAGCGGGCCTCGAGGGTCTTACCCGCGCAGTTGCGGTCGAGCTCGGGCCCGCCAACGTGAACGTCAACGCCGTCGCGCCGGGATTCGTGCGAACCGATCGGTTGAAGGAGTTGCCTCCCGAGCTGATCGATCGCGCGCGCCAGAGCTCGGTGCTCGGCCGCCTGGCGGAGCCGGAAGATGTCGCGAGTGTGATCTCGTTCCTCTGCTCCGACGAGGCCAAGCACGTGACCGGGCAGGTGATTCTCGTCGATGGAGGACTCTCGCTCGAGCACCGCTGAGCGGCTCCGATTCGATTCGTTAGGGCCACCGGGCCGGATTAGCTTTCTCGCATGAAACGTCTTGCCGTTGTGCTAGCCCTGGCGCTGGCGGTGGTCTCGTCCGGCGCCGCCCAGAAGAAGAAGCCGGTCGCACGGGTCCTGTCGACCTCTTCTCTCTCGGGTCAGAGCGTGGTGGTACTTCCGATCACTATCGTAGTCGCCGAGCCCGGACTCAAAACCGGCGCGCTGCCGTCGGGCCATTCGGCCCTGGTGGCCTGGGCGGACTCCGTCATCAGCGAAGCGCTCCAGTCGCGCGCGGCCGACGTGAAGTGGAAGCTGCCGCCGGAAATCCGGCGGGTGGCCAAGCGGGGAGCGGGGTTCGTGCAGGAGCCGGACTTCATGGGTCAGTCGGTGCTCCGCGGCTGGTCGGTCGAGATGGTGCCGGACCCGCTCCGCTCGCATCTGCGCCGGCTCTCGGCGGTCGTGGGAGACCGGCTCGTCCTGGTGCCCGCGTCGATCTTCTTCCGCACCATGCCTAACGATTCCGTCCACGTCGAGCTCTCGGTCGCGCTGGTCGACAGCCGGCTCGGCCGGGTCATCTGGCGGACCTTCACGACGGCGGACGCGGACTCTCCCACAGCCGCGCTCGAGCATGCCCTGACCGATATGCTCCCCATGGAGGGATCGGGCGAATGACCTACGAGGTGACGCTGATCCCGGGCGATGGGATCGGGCCCGAGATCACCGAGCAGACGGTCAAGGTATTGGAGGCGACGGGGATCGGGTTTTCGTGGGATGAGCAATTGGCGGGAATGGCCGCGGTCGACGCGGCCGGGACGCCGCTTCCCGATGCCACGCTCGCGAGCATCCGGGAGCGGCGGATCGCGCTCAAGGGACCGCTCACGACGCCGGTGGGGCCCGGGTTCCGCTCGGTCAACGTTGCCCTTCGAAAAGAGTTCGTCCTCTACGCCAACGTTCGGCCCGCCAAGACCATTGTGCCGGGAGGGCGCTTCGAAAACGTCGATATCGTACTGGTCCGCGAAAACCTCGAGGGGCTCTACGTCGGCGTGGAGCACTGGATCGGGATCGGCAACGATCCCCGGGCGGCAGGGGAGTCGATCGCGATCGTGACCCGGGTGGGGTGCGAGCGGATTGTCCGGTACGCGTTCGAGTACGCCCTCCGGCATGGGCGCAAAAAGGTCACGATCGTCCACAAGGCGAACATCCTGAAGATGGTGAGCGGGTTATTTCTCGAGGTCGGCCAGAAGATGGCCGAGGAATACGCGGGGCGGATCGAGTCGAACG
>JBDTOH010000472.1:0-4795 GCA_039933355.1 Gemmatimonadota bacterium
CCGCGTGCTGACCGAGGTGACCCACAACCTCACGATCGCCGGGTCGACTTCGATCACCAGTCTCACCGGCTTGGCAGGGCTCATGAAGGTCGGGGGCAACTTGCGGCTTATCTCTCTTCCGCATGTCACCACGCTCGCACCGCTCAGCGCCTTGAGCTACGGCGGGCTCGATGTGGAGGTGATGGACGGCCTCACCTCGCTGAGCGGGCTCCGGCCCGCGCCGGCGACCATGACCGGCGGCATTGGGGTGGTGAACAATCGGAATCTGTTGAGCGCGACGATCTTCCGAAACGTCACGTCGATCGACGGAGCGCTCGACATCCGCGGCAACCCTCTGTTTACCGATCTCAATGATCTCGGGCTAGTGACGCACGTCGGCGGCAATGTCGCGATCGGTGGGACCGGCCTTACCACGATCGCGCGGCTCGCCAGCCTCCAGTCGATTGACGGAGACCTTCGGCTCATGGTCAATGATCTCGACGGTCTCTCGACGTTCGAGCTTCCGGCGCTGACCATCGTTGGCGGTGACCTCCCAACCGATGTGACTCGATTCGGGTCCACGCCCACCCAGACGTCGGTGTTGACGATCCGATTCGCTGCGCTCACGAACATCATCGGCGGCGTCATCGGCGAGGGACACAATAACCGAACCGTCCGCCCATTCGATCTGATTCTTCCCGCTTTGCAAACGGTGGGACAAACCGCCGGTGCGGTGAACATTGACGGCACCCCTGGCCTCCGGAACTTGACCGTGGCGGCATTGAATACGGCCGCGGTAGTCAACGTGGATAACGACCCAGACCTCGAAGCTGTTGTGATCGGGTCTGTAAGCACCGCCAGTACGTTCAACATCGACGGCAATCCTTCGCTGAAGTCAATTCAGGTGAACGGTGTTTTTCAGGTCGATGGCACTCTCAACATAGACGGCAATGCTTCGCTCGTGTCAATCCATTTCGGCGGCCCGATCCAGATCGGTGAGACCATGAACATCGACGGCAACCGATCACTGCTCTCGATTCAGTTCAGCGGCGGTACCGTCGGTGGAACCGCGAACATCGACAACAATGCTCTGCTCTCCTCGCTTACGGGTCCACTGTCCTCCGTCGGAGGAACGTTGAACGTGGACCACAACCCGAAGCTGTCCAATCAGGCGGCGATGGCCTGGGCTGCCGCGATTTCCGCCGCCGGAGGAAAAAATATCAAGGACAACGGCACGCCGTGAGCGGCACGCGACGACGGCTTGAGGGCGAAGGTCGATCCATCGGATCAAGCCGAGTCAGCCTCGAGGCACCCTGAGATCAGGGCGAAGTGGATCGACATCGAATGTGCGTCGTCACCTTTGCCTCGGCCTGCAGAAGGTGATACGCTGACGCTCGCGATTCCGCACTGCACGGTTGTCGGCGCTGACCACGCTCACCGGTAGCGGCGGGATTATCGGTGGTAATCTGCAGATGTTCCAGAACGGCCCGATCGCTGTCTCCTTGCAGGCCCAATGGGCTGCCGCCTTCGTTGTACCCGGAAAGAGGGAGGTCAACTGACCGGAGGAGGCCTTGGGGAGGTATTATGGAGCGTCCGTTCCGGTGGGTGCCGAGCGATCTGGAAGCGCCCGCCGGCAAGGACGCCCTTCTCCCAGATCGAGGCGACGATGGATGCTGTTCGTCCCCTGATTCCGTATCTCATCCCGATCCTCATTCTCGAGCTCGGCCTGGTGATCTTCGCCCTGCTCGATCTCTCCCGGCGCGAGCGGGTCAACGGCCCCAAGTGGATGTGGGTGGTCATCATTGTGCTTGTCCAGCTCGTCGGACCGATTCTCTACTTCACGGTCGGCCGGCGGGACTCGTAGATGGACGCGATCAGGATCGAAGGACTGACCAAGACATACGGCGCGGTGCGCGCCCTCGACGGTCTCGACCTGACGGTGGCCTCCGGAAGCGTCTTCGGCTTTCTCGGACCCAACGGTGCGGGGAAGACGACCACGATCCGGATCTTGACCGGGCTCGCCCACGCTACCGCGGGGCGCGCCTCAGTCAGCGGCGCCGATGTCACGGCGGACCGCCACGCTGCGGCGCGACGAATCGGCCACCTGGCGGAGGAACCGGCTTTCTACACCTGGATGACCGCGACCGAATTCGTCGATCACGTGGCGCGGACGTTCGGGGTGTCGCAGAGCGAGCGGGCCGCCCGGGTCGGCGAGCTGCTCGAGTTGGTCGGCCTGGCGGGCGTGGGCGGCCGGCGGATCGGTGGATTCTCCCGGGGGATGCGTCAGCGACTGGGCCTCGCGCAGGCTCTGGTCAACCGGCCCGAGGTGCTGTTTCTCGACGAGCCAACCAGCGCGCTCGATCCTGCCGGCCGCAAGGAGGTGCTGGAGCTGATCGAACGGCTCCGCGGCCAGTGCACGGTCTTCATGTCGACCCATATTCTCGCGGATGTCGAACGGGTCTGTGATACGATCGGGATCGTGGCCAAGGGAAAGCTGGTGACGCAAGCCTCGCGCGAGGAGCTGCTCGCCCGTTATGCGGCGCCGATCTTCGAGGTGGAGGTGAAACACGGCCTCGAGAGCGGGCTCGCGGAATGGGCGGGAGAGCTCGGGCGCTCGCAGTGGGTCGATGCTGTTTCAGTCGCCGGCTCGACCGCCCGCATCGTCGTCAAGGACACCGACGTCGCGATGCGGGAGCTCTTGCCCTCCGCGCTCGGAGCCGGCCTCATGCTCATCCGTTACGAGATGATGCGCCCGTCTCTGGAAGAAGTCTTCCTGCGGCTCGTCGGTGGGGAGCGCGCGCCGTGAGCGTCTTCCTCGTCACCCTGCGGAAGGAATTGATGGAGCAGCGCCGAACCCACCGGTTGCTGGTGGTGGGTGTCGTGCTCATCGTCTTCGGCCTGCTCTCGCCGCTCGCGGCCCGATACACGCCCGAGATGATCAAGCTGCTCCCGAACGGTGCGGCGATGGCCCAGCTGATCCCTCGCCCCACGATCATGGATGCGGTCGGGCAGTATCTCAAAAACGTGTCGCAGTTCGGCGTCGTCCTCGCGCTCCTCGTGACGATGGGCGCTGTGGCTCAGGAAAAAGATCGGGGCACCGCCGCGGTGATGCTGGTGAAGCCGCTGCCCAGAGCCACATTCCTCGTCGCAAAGTTCGCCGCGCTCGCGGTTACGTTCTCGCTGAGCCTCCTCGGCTCCGCGCTCGCCGCCTACTACTACACGATGCTCTTGTTCCATGCGCCGGACCCGTCGCGGTGGCTCGCGCTCAACGCTCTTGCGCTGGTGTATATCATGGTGCACGTCGCGATCACCCTGTTGTGTAGCGTGATCGCCAAATCGCAGGCGGCGGCGGGCGGGATCGCGTTCGCCGTGATAGCCGCGATGGGACTCATCGGCACGATCCCGGGATTCGGCGAATACCTTCCGGGCCAGCTCCTCGGCTGGGCCGGCGGCCTCCTGTCCGATACGCCGACGGCGTATTGGCCGGCACTCGGCGTGACCCTGGCCATCATCGCGGTCTCGTTGGCCGGTGCATGGTGGCTGTTCGAGCGCCAAGAGCTCTGAAGGATGGCGGTAGGACGGTAGGGGCGATAAGAGGGGATGAGGTCAGGCGGTGGCTTGCCGTGTCGTCCCGAGCGCCGGCGACGGGTTTGCTTCGCAGAACCCGGAGTACGGACTAAATTCCTCGCTGTCGCTCGGAATGACAGATCTTCTCCCCCACCGCTTCACCGCCACGCTACCTTTGCTGCCCTACCCCTTACCTACTTGCCGCCTTGCCGCCCTAGTGCAATCCGGCCTGCGCCCCAATAGTTTGTGTCTCTCGTGGTCTCGATACTATCTGTGACGCTCGACTGAAAGACAGGGCGCATGCTCGACCTCACCGTGGAACCCGCCGGTCTCGATTCCGCGATTCGGCGAGCCAAGGAGCGCGGCATCACAATTCCGACGTTCCGCCAGCTGGGCGGAGCGGTCGAGACACCTAACGCTGTTCGTGAGCGTCTTGCCAAGATCGACCTCTGGAGCGTCGATCCCGCCAATCTGTTTCGAATCCGGTGGGACAACGAGCCGACCGCGCACGGAGGCGGGTTCGGCGAGGTGAACTTCGTCGAGTTCCCCTCCGCGCTCACCGGCGTCGATACCCGGATCGTGGCGCTCGTCGGCAAGTGGTTTCCAACCGGGGCGCACAAGGTGGGCGCGGCGTTCGGCTGTCTGGTGCCGCGGCTCGTCACCGGCCAGTTCGACCCGGAACGGCATCAGGCCGCGTGGCCCTCGACGGGTAACTTCTGCCGAGGGGGAGCGTATGACTCGGCGGTGCTGGGGTGCCGCTCGATTGCGATCCTTCCCGAAGGCATGAGCCGGGAACGCTTCGAGTGGCTCGCGACGATCGCGGGGCAGGTCATCAAGACGCCGGGCACCGAGAGCAACGTCAAAGAGATCTTCGACAAATGCTGGGAGCTCCGGAAGTCGGGCCAGGAGATCACGATCCTCAATCAGTTCGAGGATCTGGGGAACTACCTCTGGCACTACGCCGTGACTGGACCGGCCATGGAACGGGTCCTGGAGCGGCTCGGAACGGGGACCCGATATCACGGGCTCGCGCTCGCGACGGGCTCGGCCGGGACGATCGCGAGCGGCGACTACCTCAAGACTCGCTTTCCCACGAGCAAGATCGCCGCCGTGGAAGCGACCCAGTGCCCCACGATGCTCAGGAATGGGTACGGCTCGCACCGGATCGAAGGGATCGGCGACAAGCACATCCCGTGGATCCATAACGTGCGCAACACGGATGTCGTGATCGGAGTGGACGACGCGGCGC